>NZ_JAELTZ010000250.1:0-253 GCF_016429115.1 Aquitalea sp. ASV15
CCCCCCCCCCCCCCCCCCCCCCCCCCCCCCCCCCCCCCCCCCCCCCCCCCCCCTTTTTCAAGCAGAAGACGGCATACGCGATCCTTGTTAATGTCTCGTGGGCTCGGAGATGTGTATAAGAGACAGGCCCAGCACCGTGCCGGCGGCCACGGCAAACAGGAAGATGAACAAATGCAGCTGTGCCGCCTGAATACCCAGCCCGAAGTGCTGCATCAGGTAAAAGGTGAAATAGCTGGTAATGCTGGTGAGATAG
>NZ_JAELTZ010000037.1:0-41566 GCF_016429115.1 Aquitalea sp. ASV15
GCCTGGGGCTGGGCCTGTGCCGCCTGCCGCATGCCAGGCTGGAGCGGCGCTGTCTCATCACCCAGCGCTATGCTTTTTACTGCGGCCGCAGCCATCCCCTGTTCGGCCGGCGCGATCTGACGCTGGAATCATTGCAGGGGCAGGATTTCGTCAGCTTCATCAGCGACCAGATCGGCGGCAACCTGTCGCCGCTGACCATCTTCCGCGACCAGCAGGGCTATACCGGCAAGGTCATTGCCGCCTCCTCCAGCCTGGAAGAAGTGCGGCGGCTGGTGCGCGCCGGCTATGGCATCGGCAGCCTGCCGGAACACGTGGCGGCGCGCGATGTGGCGCAAGGCGAGCTGTGGCGGCTGCCGCCAGCAGCCGGCATTGCCGATCTGGATCTTTATCTGCTGTGGAATCGCGAACAGAAGCTGAGTACGGCGGAAAGCGTGTTTCTGGAAGGCTTGCAGCACTGCCTGCCGCCGCCGGACGCCGCCAGCAGCCAGACCCGCTAACAAAACCCCGCGCCTGCTTGCCCTACTCTTGGTACTGTCTGCGTCGGCGCGCCTTGGCCCGGGTTCCCTACGCGGTCGGGTGAGCAGCGCTTAGTGGCCGACGCGGGCAGGAGCACGGGCACGACCACCTGCTGCCATGCCGCCGGCCAGCGCCAAGCGGCAGGCGGCGGCAAAGATTGCCAGGCAGCGGCAAGATTGGCGTCAGCAAAGGTAAGGAAAGGTAAGGGCGCGATAAGAAAGGAAAAATCAGCCGGCAAAGCCGCTGGTACGGATATTGCAGTAAGCGGGCATCCCTGCCGGGCTTGCTGGCTTGTGCCGGGACCATCCAGATATCACCACCAGACCGCCAGGAGTCAACCAGATGGCCATGCCCATTTCACCTGCCAGCAGCTATGGCAGCTATATGCCCAAAACCAATGGCAACAATCGTCCGGTACCTACGCCGGTACCGTCCACCACCACCCCGGAGGCAGAGCAACCGAGCAGTCCGGGTGGCAATGTCGGCTCGCTGATCAATACCAGGGCCTGAGTCAGCCCCCGGCCGCGCCCTGGGCACGGCCCGGGACGGCGGCACCATCACACCTGGTAGCGCGCCAGAATATCCGCCTGCATCCGCGCCATCTCGTCCAGCTGGGCGGCATTCTGTGCCGTATGCTGGGCTGCCGCGCTGGCCTGTTCCGACGCCTGCGCCGTTCTTTCCACCATGGCGGCAATATTGTTGCTGGCCTCGCCCTGCTGCTGGATGGCGGCGGCCACCGCATCGCTGCCCTGAACCGCACTGTCGGCCAGCTCGCCAATCCGGCGCATGGCCACCGCGGCCTGATCGGCGCGGGTCACGCCCACTTTCACCAGCTCTTCCGCCTTTTGCATCTGGGCGGTGGCCTGCTCGGCATTGCCCAGCATGGCCTCGATGGTGGAAGAAATCTCCTGGGTAGACTTGGTGGTGCGCTCGGCCAGCTTGCGCACCTCGTCCGCCACCACGGCAAAGCCGCGGCCCTGCTCGCCGGCACGGGCGGCCTCGATGGCGGCATTCAGCGCCAGCAGATTGGTCTGGTCGGCAATATCGCGGATCACATTGATCACGGTCGCCACCTCGCCGCTATGCGCCTCCATTTCGTGAATGCTGCCGGCCGACACCGTCACCACCTGGGAAATCTGGTGAATGTCGTGGATGGTCTGTTCGATGATGCCGCTGCTGTCCAGCACCAGCGTCTGGGCCGATTTGGCACCGGCGCTTTGCTGGGCCGACTGGTCGGCCACATGGTTGATGCTCACCGTCATCTGCTCGATGGTGGCGGCGATATTGGCCGATGCCTCGCTCTGCGCGCCAGAGGCCATCGACACCTCGTTGGCGGTTTGCGCCAGCTCCTGCGACGAACGCTTAACCTGGTGCGCGCCATCGGCCAGCTGGCCAAACGCCTGCTGCAGGCCATCCAGCAACTGGTTGAAGGCATGGGCGGTACGGCCGATTTCATCCTGGCTGCTGCTGTCCGCGCGCAGGCGGAAATCCCGCTGGCTGCTGACCGTCTCCATGGTGCGCTGGATCGAAGCCAGGCCATGGCGGATGTTGCGATACAGCATCAGCGCCAGCGCGCCGGTCACCAGCAGCGCCACCGCCATCAGGCCCAGCGCCACGGCAAATACCGTCTGGTAAGTGCGGTCATTCTCTGCCGCCAGCTGCTCGGCCAGCTGGTAATTGAACTTGGCATGCTGCTCCACCGCCGCCATCAGCTGGGTGGCGGTCCTGGCAAAATCGCTGTTGATCAGCTCCACTGCCTGCGCGGTCTGGTTCGTGCGCGACAAGGCCAGAATCTTGTCCCGGCCTGCGCGGTACTGCGCCATGACCGCCTTGTCGGCCTCCAGCAGCTGGCGATCCTCGGCGCTGGCCGCCTCGTTGATCTGATAGGCATTCATCAGCGCATCAAAGCGCTGGTCGGCATCTGCCAGGTTTTTTTCCGCCTCGGCTTTCTGCTCGGCGCTGCTGGCCAGCACATGGCGCAGGGTATTGGCACGGATATCCGCCACCGCCCGCAGCGTGTTCTGCATGACTTTCAGATCGGGCAAGGTATTGCCCTGCACATACTGAAAGCGCTGCTGCCCGGCATGCAGAGCATGGATAGCATAGCCACCAACCAGCAGCATGCCGGCCAGAGCAATCGACAAGGTGAGCAATAATTTTTTGGAAATGGTCATCATGTATCCCGAAATCAACAAGTAGCGATAATCGGCCGGATTAAACCCATACGCATAGTATGGGCTAAACCGTTTCAGCTAAGAGCATAGGGTAATGATCAGCCGTTTTGAAAGCAAAATTTACAAATTTTGCATAAATGTAACTGACATGTTTTGCTGAAACTGCTACAGAAAAGAAGCCGGCCATGGCCACCCGTCATGCCATGGCTTGCCCCGGCGGCGCCACGCCGGCTGCGGCCCCTGCCTGCGGTGGCCGGCGACGCGTTTGCCATGATCCGGCCGCTGCCCGGCCAGGCATTTGCGCTACATCAGGCATTGCTGATTTTTCAGGGAACAACCATGTTGTGTCGCGATAAAACCACTATTTGCTTGAAAAACAAGCGGCCTGCCATGCTGGCAGACCGCTTGGTGGTCGTAGACGCAGAACCATCAGCCGCAGGGCACGGCTGACCCCACCCCGCAACAGTCCCGGTGCTTAGTTAAAGGGCGTCGGCCGCGGCGTGTCATTGCTGGACGCCGGCAGGACAGGCAGCACGATCCGCGGCTGCTTGCCGGTCAGGGTATGCAGAAAGGCGACAATATCGCCGATCTCCTGCTGATTGAAAGCCCGGCCCAGCTGCAGCTTGCCCATGGTGGCAACCGCTGCCTCCAGCGTCGGGGCGCCGGCATCATGGAAATAGGGCGCACGCAATGCCACATTGCGCAAGGACGGCACCTTGAACGCCATGCGGTCGGCATCCTTGCCGGTGACACCGGCCCGGCCCTGCGCCGGATTGCTGGTCTGGTACGGCGACACCAGGCCCATTTTCTGGAAGGAATTCCCCCCCACCGCCGGGCCGTTATGGCAGGCCACACAGCCAGCCGTCTTGAAGGTCTGGTAGCCGCGCAGCTCCTGCGCGTTCAGCGCCTGCTTGTTACCCTTCAGCCACAGGTCAAAGCGTGAATCCGGCGTCACCAGCGTTTCTTCAAAAGCGGCAATCGCCATAGTCACCTGCTGCATGGACACATTACGGTTGCCGAACACCTTGTCGAATTCATTGACATAAGCCGGAATCGACCGCAGCACATCCAGCGCCAGCACATGGTTGGACGCCATCTCCCGCGGATTGGCAATCGGGCCGCTGGCCTGCTCCTGCAGCGACTTGGCACGGCCATCCCAGAACTGCGCCACATTCAGGCTGGAATTAAGCACCGAAGGCGAACGGATCGGCCCTTGTTGCCAATGATCGCCAATCGAAGAACTGAGATTGTCACTGCCGCCGGTGGACAGGTTATGGCAGGAATTGCAGGAAATAAAACCCGACTTGGACAGCCGCGGTTCAAAAAACAGTTTCTTGCCCAATTCCACCATGGCCGGGTTCCTGATTACCGCCTTGGCAATCGGCTGAATCGGCTCGCTTTGAATACTGGGGGCTGCACTGGCCGCTAATGCCAGCCATAGCGGAAACATCATGCCGAGATATTTAAGGGATTGCATTGCCATCTCCATTTGCGGTTGAAAATCCTGTTTACGCACTGCGCGTCGCGGGTTGTGGTGTGTTGGCAATGATCCGTTACGGCTTTTTATTATCAATATCGCTATTAAATCATGGTGTTCAGCATGCATATGGCAGCCGGAATTATGCCGTGCATCATGCAAGTTTAAATAATCCCGCATCACCGGAATAAGGCATCGCCGCGGTTGGGAGACAAGATGAGGCAGATCAAGACGGGCTGATTTGTCGCAGATCAAATGGCGCAAATCAAAATGCTGGCAGACGAATTGATATTTTCAATTCATTTGATAGTCAAATATTATCGGCATGGAAGATTTGGCCACGATAATAGCGCCAGATCATTGCAGGACAATGCCGCAAGGGCACAGGTGGCAAACAGGATAACAGCAGGGACCGTGCCGGTATTTAAGCCGACAGGATGCCGCGCCGCGCAGATAAAACCAGCGCAGGCCGCCGGCCAGCGGCAGGCAGGAAAAACAGCAGACGGCAATTATTTAAAGAAAAACATAAAACCCAGCGTCAACAGGATAAGCAGACAGAGCATGCTGATGCCACACATCTGCTCGATCAGCGCATCCAGACCAAGCGTCATCCAGTGCGTGGCACGGCGGCGGAAGCCCTTTAGCGACTGTGGCGGCCTGGCCATGTCTTTTTGTCTGAAGGAACACATTTCTTGAATACTCTTAACAATAATTGCCACAGGACAATAATTGTTAAATAAAGCCAAATCAAGATATTAGTAAGTAAATAATATGTTAAGGAATGAAAATAATTATCTGGCATGATTGGCCGGCCAGTTTGCAGCGCGCAGGCCGGCATGGCGGCAGAAAACAGCAGCGCCGCTGTGCCCACCCTGCACCGGCAGGCCAGGCGGCGCCACGCCACCGCAGCGTGTGGCCAGCGGCTAAGCCCGCTGCAGGGCCTCCAGCGTGCGTGTCAGCAGATGGTGCACATGCTGCAGGATCAGATACAGGTCGCCAGGCTCCAGCGTGGCTGCATGCTCGGCATGCAGCAACTGCAGCAAACCTTCCAGCGTGCGGCGGCTTTCCAGCAGGCGCACATCCACCTCGCCCAGCTGCACCTCCAGCCGGTGACAAACCACCAGCACATCCTGCCAGGCCAGTTCCACGGCTGGTGCCGGCTGGCTGCCCAGCACCGCCTGCATGGCGGCCAGGCTGGCATGCAGCGGCCCCAGCGGCAGGCAAGCGTGCTGCAAGAACTGGGCAAACTGCGGATCAGACTGACGGGGAGAAGGAAAAGACGACCGCCCGGACGGCGGGGTAGCGCGAGGCGTGCTGCTCATGGCAAAACCCTCCGGTGAAGAGTGTCCATCCTGCCATCCAGACGCCAATCGGGGGTGGCAGGCGCATGGCAGGATTGGCGTTCCGGGTTCACCTCCGGCGCCTCCGAAGAGGCTCCCACCACGGCCCGCCATAAAAAGGCAAAGCAATGGTGTGAGAACTGGAGCTTGCGAAAGCAACAGTTCCCGATGAACAGTCGGGACGCCAATCCCGGTGCCGCTATTGAACGACACCGGGCGATTATCAGCTGTGACAGGGGGCAGAGGCAAGGCAGATGGCGGCAGGTGCAAGCCGTGCCTGTGCGCGGCTTGGCCGCGTTCATATGCACTGCTAGCACCGACGAAGCGCATCGTCCGCCAGCTGATCGAGCCACATTCATTACCTGGTAAAAGAAAGACGCTAAGAATTGTGACGTAAAAGCGGCTGACTTAAAAGCAGCATGACGCGAGACTGGCCCGCATGACAGCCATACCCGCTCCCGACTCTTCTGCCCGCCAAGTGCGCGCGCAGCTGGCTGCAAACCTCATCCGTTTGCGCCGGGAAAAGGGTATGTCCCAAGAAGCACTGGCACTGGAAGCCGGCCTGCATCGCACCTTCGTCGCCCATGTCGAGCGGCAAGCCCGCAATATCTCCCTTGATAATCTTGTACGCCTGGCCGACGCGCTTGGCGTCCCCGTGCACAGCCTACTGATGCCCTGACTGCATGCACCATGAGGTGTGACAGTATGAGAAAAGCCCACCACGTTCAGGCGTGCTGGGCTGTGATTGCTTACCGCCGGTAGGCTTTGATAATCAGTGTCTTGGCCAAATCAGATTCGGCCTGATTGCAGAACCTTCGGGTGATCAACCCAGCCTCCACTGCCGCGCAATCAAGTGCTTAAGCGGTATCATCACGGCATCTCCAATCAACAAAGTCAGACCAATGATCATCATTGTGACAGTCTCAGGAAGGGCTTGAAGCATGAGCGATCTCATTCTCTATACCACCGAAGATGGCCGCAGCCAGATCAAACTACGGGCGAAAGACCACACGGTCTGGCTGACGCAGCGTGAAATGGCCCAGCTGTTTGATGTGAGCACGGACAATATTGGGTTGCACCTCAAGAACATCTTTGCAGACGGTGAGCTGGAGGCGTCTTCAGTTACCGAGGAATCCTCGGTAACTGCTGCCGATGGCAAGAACTACCTGACCAAGCTCTACCAGCTCGATGCCATCCTCGCCGTCGGCTACCGCGTGCGCTCGCCGCGTGGCGTGCAGTTTCGCCGCTGGGCTTCCACCGTGCTGAAAGAGTATCTGGTCAAGGGCTTTGTCATGGACGACGAGCGGCTGAAGAACCCGGACGGCCGCCCGGATTACTTCGACGAGATGCTGGGCCGCATCCGCGATATTCGGGCCTCGGAAAAGCGCTTTTATCAGAAGGTGCGCGACCTGTTTGCCCTCTGCAGCGACTACGACAAGACCGACAAAGCCACCCAGCTTTTCTTTGCCACGGTGCAAAACCAGTTGATCTACGCCGTAACGCAAAAGACCGCAGCCGAACTGATTACCGCCCGCGCCAACCCGGCAGACCCCTATTTTGGCTTGCTTGCCTGGCAGGGTAATAAGGTACACAAGGCAGATATCCTCGTGGCCAAAAACTACCTGACCGAGGACGAAATCGACACCCTGAACCGGCTGGTGGTGATCTTCCTGGAAACCGCCGAACTACGGGCCAAGAGCAAGCAGGAAACCCGTATGGCCTTCTGGAAACAGAACGTGGACCAGATCATCACTCTCAACGGTTTCCCGCTGCTGACCCACGCCGGCAGCATCAGCCACGCGCAGATGGAAATGAATATGGGCGAGCTGTACGTGCAGTTTGATCAAGACCGCAAACGACAGGAAGCCATTGCCGCAGACTTGCAGGATGAGGCCGAATTGCAGGCGCTGGAGAACACCCTGAAACGGCGAGCAAGGTCTTAAGAGACGCGTTCTTTGCCAAGTGGCGACTATCATGTGGCCGTGACTTATCCGGATGATGAGCAATGCGAGCTGATTTCCGATCCCTATGTTTTCCAGCATGAAGTGCAGGCCATCGTATCTATTGCAGATGCCCACTGCTGAACGTTGTCAGTCGATGCACCGACAATCACGACACCCCGCCACGAGAAACCAGCCATGTACGACGAAAAAGACCTGATCTACTCCCCGCTGCAACAGAAATACAGCGCCGAAGGCAAAACGGTGGAGGTGTTCATCTATCGCCTGCCGGATAGCGGCTGGACGCTGGAAATCGTCGATCAGTACGACAACTCCACGGTTTACGATGGCGAGTTCGCCACCGATCAGGAAGCCTTTGATCTGTTTCTGGAAGAAGTGGAGTCAGAAGGTATTGAGGCGATGATAGGGCCGGCTCCCGGCTTATAAGGTCAGATCGGTAGGGCGGAAGCCCCCCGATTCATGGGGACGTTCCGCCAATACACACCCACGCCATTGCGTATTAGCTGCATTTCAGGCTTGTTTTTATGCCAAACGCGTGCTTTCCTGTTGGGGTCAATTTATTGATGCTAAGGGAGAGTGGGTGTGGCACGTCGTAAGCCAAAGCAGAACTTTGACCAGATGCTGATCGCCTTGCCGTGGTATGTCAGTGTGGGCTTTGCTGTTGCCAGTTTGATTCTGTTCAAGCAGATACTGCCCGCCATGTGGGCGGGCAATATGTTCTTGAAACCTCTGTCACAAGCCTTTGCCGCCATGGCATGGCTATTTGCAGGATTCTTTTTCCTGCTTGCTGCATTAGCAGCCCTGCGCGAGTTTGGCCAACGTCCACCCGCCAATAAACGGGTTATCCCACCACTCACCCCCGCCACACCACGGCCAAGCGCTCCCCCTCCACGTGATGTCGTCGCTGATGCGCATGTCCCCCCGCCTACCATCACCAAACCCACGCCACCGTCCAAACCCCAAGCCTGGTCGCTGGCGCTGATTCATAGTCTGGAATGGAAACGCTTTGAAGATGTATGTCAGCAGTTTTATCAACTGCACGGCATCAAAAGTGAAACCACCCCGCTGGGGCCGGATGGCGGGATTGATATCCGCCTGTATCAGGATGATTCCGGCAAGGCTACGTCCATCGTGCAATGCAAAGCCTGGGGCGAACGCTATGTGGGCGTTAAACCAGTGCGGGAATTACTGGGCGTGATGACCCACGAAAAAATACCCAAAGCCTTCTTCATGACCAGCGGCAAGTTTTCCGACGATGCCAAGCTGGTCGCCAGCAGTAACCACATCTCCCTGATCGACGGCGCCATGATGCTGACCATGATTGAGCGCCTGCCCGCTGATGCAAAACAGCAGCTACTGGAATTCGCCACCCGCGGCGATTACACCACCCCCACCTGCCCACATTGCGGCATCCCCATGCGCCATGTGGCTGGTAAAGGCGGCCGGCCGGATTTCTGGGGATGCCACAACTATCCGAGGTGTAAACAGACGCTGGGGATGAGGGGGTGTTAATCAAGCGTATGGTGGCTAGCGGCCAACAACTATCGTTCGCTACTGCCCGATATTTGGTAGGTTAAACTTGATGCTTCATGCATCAGCTGACGTTGAATGAAAACTCGCTCCAGCTCTTGAATTTTGGTATGGCTTTGTGGGGCCGCATGTTGGAACGAACGAACACATCATCAATGAAGGAATGCTCATGGACTGGACGTTGAAGGGATCAGACGTAGCCATCGTATTCGCGACCCTTTTGGGGCCAATATTGGCGGTGCAGGCACAAGGGTGGCTGGACTCGCGACGAGAGGAACGCCGTCGACGCTTGAACGTTTTCCACACATTGATGCGAACACGGATGAACCCTATTGCGGTAGAGCACGTTAATGCTCTAAACGCTGTGCCGCTGGAATTTCAAGGAAGTTCGAAGGACGTTAAGGCTGTCATGACCTCGTGGCGGATATACATTAATCACTTCAACAAACAACCGGAAACCCCGGGCTGGGGGGATAGGAGGTTGGAACTCCTGTCCAGCCTCCTGCAATGTATGGGCGGCCTGTTGAAGTACGACCTTGACACGGTTCAAATTGAACGCGAAGCGTATTCGCCCATTGCACACGCTCAAGCTGCTGCCGATCAAGATCTTGTCCGCCAAGGGTTGGCTGCCATCTTTAGGGGCGAAAAAACATTTCCTATGTCTGTCGAGAGAATGCCCACTGACCCAGAAATGCGCGAGGGGATGGTCAACGTACTCAACAAACTTGACAAGTTTCTAGAGGCTCATCTGGCTGAAAATAGGGATTGATAGACTCTCCATCAATGGGTCTATTCATTGTTATATATCTGGCTTGAAGTCAACCATGGAGGCCAGGCTTACATATCGGCGTCGCTGTCGTGCAGGATGGCTGCGTAGTCTTGCCCGCCATAGAAGATGCCAATAATGGATACCGTTTCGGCATCCACGCTGAAGGCAATGACGGTGCGTTTCCTGTAATGGGTAATGCGTAGCCCTGGCCGCACCTCGTCGCGGCTGGTCCCACGCAGCGGAAAGCTGTGCAGGTTTTCGCAGTAGCTTACGATGGCCTCGGTATATTGCGCTGCGATAGGCGGCGAAGCGGCCTCTGCGATATAGCGGTACAGCACGGCAAGCTGTTCCATGGCCTCCGGGCTGAACACTACTTGATGGCTCATGGTTTTTTGGCGTGCTCGGCGGCCAGGCGGGCGCGCACCTGGTCTGCGCTGACAGCGCGGGACGGGTCGGCCTGCAGGGCGTCATAGGCCGGGCCTACCTGATTGAGCAGCCAGCTTTCCACGGCACGGTCCCGTGCCATCAGTGCGCGCAGTCCATCGCGGATGACTTCGCTTTCACTGGCGTATTCTCCAGAGCGTACTTTTGCCTTCACCTCCTCCGCCATGTCATTGGGCAGGGTGATGCTCATTTGCTGGGTGGTCCGCATGGCAATCTCTTTTGAAATCAATAGGATTTAATCCTACGCACGACAAAACGCGCTGTCCACCAAGCAATATGGCTGTGGTGAGCAGCGGCAAGAAAAAAGCGACCAGAAAATCCGGTCGCTTTTTTTACCTCAGTGCCATGCAGTTCTGCATGCGCGGCGGGTGCTTACCTGTAGATGAACGCATAAGCTGAGAAATCGTGCTCTTGTCATTCAATGACTTAGGGCTGGTAGGGAGGCATATGCTGAGAAAATGCGACTCATAAGCTGAGAATTTACTCCCCTAATCCCTAGAATGCAGGTTTCCGAGATGGTCGAAAAACCAAACTCCCATCAGGAGGGATAGCCATCGTCAGCAAGAAGTAATCCGAAAACAACCTACCATCTAGTGAATTCTAGCCGGTTTTCCCTGATGGGTGTAGTCAATCTAAGACGATGCAGTATTGGCTGACAGCCGAGTGAGTGGAGGTGTTTGTCCGGCCATTGCTGCGATAGCGATTCGAAGATTGATGCCTAGTTGCACCAGTCGAGCGTGTACGACCTTCTGCGCCTCCTCTCGGCTAACGGCGTGGACTGTGGTGGGCCATGAGGCTGCAACAAAGTCAGTAGCAAGTGCAATTGAGCGTGCCGCCATCAATCTCTTTATCCCACTCTTCGCCTGGCCACAAGCCTCCGCAATTGCCTCTCCTGCGGCCAAAGGCATGACGTCTTGGCCAGCAGACCACTTCTTTAACCTGCCATAGGAGAAGGTTGCTCCGATACCGCCACGCAGCTGCATGGCAGTGACAAGTGCAGACAACGTTTTGCAAGATAGGGACGTTTGAGCTTCTCGAATCCAATTGCCAATCGGATGGTGAAGTGGATTCGTCAGTCTATCCAGATTTTCAAAAGCCAGAGGTGCTGGCTCGCTGTACTTTGCAATGAAAGATTCAACTAGGCTTACGCCAACAAGAGCATTCAACAAACGTTCTACAAAATGATATTCAGCGCTACCTATCCCTGGTGCATGATTTGACCACCAAGCATCTACATCAGCTAAAAGATTTTCACCACAACAAGGGCAGGGAACTACGCTACTCAAGGTAATGGAAGTGACACGCATTGGTAGTCCTTCAATTACTTTGAATAGTGCAAGGATGTCAGGCATTAATGGACCATCAGCGGCGCTACCTGCCTTTTCTTCAAGATACCCCTGTGGAAGGCTTAAGTGCTTAGTCAATATATCTATTGTTGTTGAACTGGCCTTATGTGTACCTCTCAATAGATTTTCTAGATTCTTGTAGTGATTCCCAGCGCCATGCCGGACATGAGCCTGGTGACCAACATGGTCTGTAAGAAGGCGCACAAGAAACTCAGGGTCTGGGGCTTTTGGGTTAGCTGGTTCTAGGCGAAGCATCCTGCCATATGGACCTAACTTACGGAAAATGGATACTTGCTGAAATGGCGGAGTAAGAAATTCAGCCACAGTCATTCCTGAAGTGTTGGTCTTGGCTGAGTTCAGGCTAGGAGGCAGGTTTTCCATGCAGCGGTACCATCATCCAATGTAGTGGTGAGAACATAGTTTGCGTCCAACAAGGACGCCAAACCTAGACTTCTCACATGAAAGGAAAACATCATGACAATTCATGTCTATGCTGACGCTGACAATCCGAATTGGCCGAGCGGTACCGGCAATCCATCTGGCGGTGGACGTGGGAACAACCCACCGACCAAGAAGTAACAACTGAGGTAAGGCAAGCTCGTTCTGTTGGTGGGCTTGCCATCATCTCTGCCAAGCAGCCTTGCAGCGGCTAGACTCTCACATCCAGTTGGTCAGTTGGTTCCGAACTGTATGGAATGATAGTTGTTATGACCTTTTTGACCCAAAGGAGCCCGGAAGAATGGGTGACCACCTGCGCTTTGGCTTTGGAACCTTCTTAATTGCTTTTTCCAAAGCAGCAATTTTCTTCACTAATTCAGCCTGATTTGGAGAAGTAGTTGAATTACGCAGTAATTCCTTCATGATTTTCAACTGAGATTTAAGGTCATCAAGTTTTTTCTTATTCTTAACATCATTCTTAGCAGCTCTCTCCCGCTCTTTTTTTGCATAGAGACTTGCTTGGTATTCGAGTGGCACATCCCCCAGTCGAGAAGGTGAGCTTGAAAATAAAACTGTACCATCAGGCATTATTGTTTTTACGATGGGAGATGTGCATTTTTTATGGCTCATGGAGCAAGTCCTAGCGTACTAACTAATCTTGGAGAAGGATAGCCATTTACCGCGATGGCACTGCTTATAGGTCATACCATTCGGCTGTTGCAATCCTCGAAGATGCTCATTCCTTACATGCCACATCATTGAGAGTACGAGTTTATCTGCAGGCATGTATGTAAGACACCGCCAGCTTATGTTTCTTGCAGCTCCTCATCCTCTTCTTCGGATGTATCAATAGCTTGCTCAGCCTCCACGTGTAGCAGAGTCTTGCCCATGGCATGCCCAATTAGTTCTAGGAGTGCTTGCTTACGGGCTGAATAAAAACCATAGAAATCATCACTTCGTAGAAGCGCAGGGTTAATTGCATGCGTGCTCAAGATGACATCCATTTCTTTGTCATCAATTTTGACATGCTCATGCTGCTGAATTTTGCCGAGGTATATGGATGGTGCCACGCCACCTATCATTCGATTTGCTTTGTAGGACAGGGGAGTCTTGTTCACAACGGTGTTGTATTGCTGCCTTGGGATGCCCTTCTTTTCGCACCAGTCTTGAGGGAAAATATGGTGAATATCCAATGCAACGTTCTCTTCCTCTAGCTCAGAGATGGTTCCTTTCCAGAAGAAGTCCGCAGCCTTCCCGCGCAAGAGAAGTACGTTAAGGCCCTTGTAGGCAGCACTGAGACGAGATGTCATGCGGTCAAGACGGTCTGGACGGAATGCAGCATCGTGTATGGTGCGAGGCTCCGGGGCAGAGTCACCTTTCTCAATCCAGGTCAGTAAGTCTTCAACATCATTGGCGATTCGAGTTTCCACCGCGCCACCGTACAGTTCTCCAAGTACGCCGCACCAGTACCAACGTGCCAATTTTTCGTAGATACGTGGCTCTTTCCATCTTTCTTCCAGAATGGTCATTACTGCTGCGAGTGGAGCTAGCTGAGTCCGGTATGGCAGGTCCCGGCCATCTCGTACACATTCTCGTCGCAGAAATTTTGCCGCACGCTTGAATCCCTCCTCAATTGCATCAGCCCACTCTTTGTATGCCGCCAGAGGCATTTCCAGAATTGTTGCGCGCTTTGCACTTACTGGAGTGACCTGCTTGCCTGTTTTTCCGGCCTCAAGGTCAGCTTTCCGACGTTGCAACGTGTACAACATGGCAATAGCTTGCAGGAAGTCTGTGGATTCCAGAGGTCTCAGAACTGGCTCGGTAGTCAATCGCTTATGCCGAGAATCCACCTTCCGGGCTGTGCTGCCAAACCAGTCATCGCGCAGGTTATATCCATCAGCTGCATAGGTCGCAGTTACAAGTTCGAAGACATTGAGTGGAACACCACCTGTATTCACTTTTTCGAAAACCAGGCACACGGCTTCCTTGCTGGTGGACTTGTGCAATTGAATGACTGGAAGCTGATAGCTACGAAATGCCTGTAATACCTGTTTACGGAACTTCATGTAGAGACCGAATTGTTCCGGTTTGGCTTCCTGCAGTCCTTCTTCCCACGCATCAGAATTCATCGTTTGGCGGCAGGGGAAATAAAGGTGTTCGTACTCATGGGCAGGGGTCGACAGGTCCAGCTTGATATCACGACCGAAGTTTTCTCGCAGGCATTTGTCGGCATCCACTGCAATAATGGCTTCATCTAATGACTCAACTCCCTCGAGAGCACGCTGAATGTCCCAGTAGTAATAACGCTCAATAGCACGACCTTTTTCATTACGGGTCGCTACTGGTCCATCAATAGATAGCACCTGAGTTAGCGTAGTCAGTCGCTGTTGGCCATCCAAAATCAGCAGCTCAGCGGCAGGAATGCTCTCTGGCAGCTTTACGCCTTCTACTGGGCGAATCTGGAAGCGTGTTTCTCCCCCAGTTTCAAGTAGCATTACCGCACCCACTGGAAACGAACGTGCAATGCTGACCAGCAAACTACGTACATGGCTGTCATCCCAGACCCAACCGCGCTGAAAATCTGGCAGTTGAATTTTCCCGTTACTGACGTCCTTGAGCACGTCCTCCAATGAACGTTTGGTGCTATCGAAGTGGCTCATCGATTTCCTTTCTGTTCCCTTTGTAAGCAGTGAATCATTCCCGCCCCTGTGGGCAATCGCGTCCCAAAATTACGCCTTGGCCAGAGTTTGGCTATCCCTTAAGACGTCCAGGCACTTTCAAGCCGGGCTCTGCTTACTGCACTAAGTTTTCGCAAGCCGATTTCACGGGCCATGGCTTGAATGCCTGTTTCCTGGTCATGTCCTGCGGCCCTCATTTCAAATGCAAGCGCCTTTAATTCCGGCAACGAAATTTCATCAACGGAACGGGCGACGCCTTCTGCAGGCCGCCGGAATCGAATCGCATCAGCTGAACTGCTATCTTTGGCCCAGAAGAACGTACCAACATCCTCTGACCCACTGTCGTAATGTATGGATGCCAGACCAACGACCCGCTCCTGAATACGTGCTCCGGTCCGGACCCATCCATGTAGACGCGCAATCCGCCGAGCAAGAACCTCATCAAGAACAGGACCTTCGACGCGCACTACATGCTCAATCATTTTCAGGAGCTGGGCATCATACTCAGCATCAAAAAATGCCCCGGCATCTACTTCCAACCCAGTCGAGGCTAAATCGGCCTCGACGAACTGGGACTCAGGGTGTTGAGCATTGGGGGTAACGGCAGCATTTCGAGCATAGGTTTCAACAGACTGGTGAGTGACCTTCGTCACCATCTCTGCATCGCTGATGCTTACTTCTGTTTGACCTTCCGTCATCGCCATGGCATCTGCAATAGCCTGTTGGGCAAGCTTCTCCGCCTGCTCTTTCGCTTTTGCAGTTTCCGTTCGCTGCTCTGCCAAACGCGACTCAAGTTGGAAGTGAATTTTCTCTAGTGTGCCTGGCATATCAATCCACCAGTCAGTGGACCATATCCGCATGATTTCCCAGCCCAACCCCCGTAATACTTGCTCGCGAAGCTTGTCGCGGTCTCGAGCAGTTGCGGAACGGTGGTATGTCGCACCATCGCATTCCACGCCAGCGAGATAGCGACCGGGTGCATCCGGGTCAACAACGCCTAGGTCGATACGGAACGCTGATACACCGACCTGAGGGTGAACTTTCCAACCTTTCTCCGCAAGGGCGATGGCCACAGCCTTTTCGAATGGACTATCAAAATCACCAACGCTGCCATAGATGCTCTCACCAAGAGCGCGAGCACCACGGTCGGCAAACTCAAGGAAGTGCTTCAGGTCGCGTACGCCCAGGGCCTGAGTTCTCGACAAGTCCATTTGCTCTGGTTGGAAGCTTCCAAAGACACGTAGCTCCTGTCGAGCCCGAGTAATGGCCACGTTCAGACGTCGCTCGCCGCCTTGCTTGTTCATCGGACCAAAGTTCATGGGAACGGGACCGGTCACACCCGGCGCATTACCGTATGTAATGGAGAAATACATGATGTCTCGTTCATCACCTTGAACACTTTCCAGGTTCTTAACGAAGACAGGCTCCAGTTGGCTCTCAAGGAAATACGGCTCTATGGATGGGTCTTTACGGCGTTCATCGTCCAACAGATTCTCGATAAGAGACTGTTGTTCTGCATTGAAGGTGACAACCCCTATAGTGAGCCCGCTATCTCGGAATCCAGGTGACTTCAGTTTTCCGACAAGGTCTGCAACCAACGCTTTTGCTTCAGGTTTGTTTGTCCGAGAAGCACCACGCTCATATTGTCCGTTCGGCACGTGTGTGAAACTCACGGCTCTGTCATTGGTCAGCGGGCTTGGGAATGTAACGAGCTCACCGTCGTAATAGCGATAATTCGAGAACGCTATCAAACTTTCATGGCGGCTACGGTAGTGCCACGACAGCTTCATCGTCGGCAGATTAGCACCGATACACTCTTCCAAGATGCTTTCAAGTTCAGCCTCGACATCACTGTCGTCTGCATCGGATTCGGCACGGTCAAAGAAGCTGGTCGGTGGCAATTGTTTAGGGTCACCGACCATAATGACTTGCTTCCCGCGAGCCATTGCACCGATAGCATCCCAAACTGGTATCTGCGATGCCTCATCGAAGATGACCACGTCAAAATTCGCTGTCTCAGCAGGAAGAAATTGAGCAATGGACAATGGACTCATGAGTAAGCAGGGGGTCAAGCTCATCACTGCGTCTGATGCACGAGTCACCAGCTCCCGTAAGGGTAGATGGCGCGTTTTTTTCTGCATTTCGTAACGCAGTAGACCCCACTCAGACCCATGTGAAACTCGCTCAGGTGATGGGTGACCCGCAGAAAGTTGTGCACGTACTAATGCCTGGGTGAGGCTAGTAAAGCGTTCATCCAGCTCTCTGAAGTCACGAATACGCTTTTCATGCTCAGCAGAAACAAAGGTCCGGAGCACATCGTCCCTGTCGACCACTGCATTCAGCCACCATCGGCAGTAGTCGGTTTCGAAGGTTTCCTTCACCCGGCCAAGTTGAATAGTTCCTTGCTCCAGGCCCTTAACGACATTGGCCAGCCCCAATGACAGTGCCTGTTGGCGTGTCTTGCGCCATGCACACCACGCGTTCAATCTATTCGATGTATGCAGCACACCTTCGGCACGCTGTAGGACGTCGCTGGGTAGTAGTCCTCCAAGCGTTACTTTATCGGACTCAGGCAGGCCACTTGTGGTGCTGAAACGGGTAATAGCCTTATCTAAGGAACTCAATGCGTTTGCATAGGTACGCCCCGCACTAGCAATGGCACCGGTAGACTCAAGCAGGACGTTACTATCGCCTAGTAGCAGTGCAATTGGCGCCTTAATGGCTGCCAGTGCTTCAGGTGTACTGGCAAGAACAGAAAGTGAGGTGGTCAGTGCTTCGTAAAAACGGAGGGCGGGCGCAATCGCTTCAACTTTCGTCTGCAGTCCACTCCACAAGCCAGATGTTTTGGAAGACAAGTCCTCGAATTCTTTCAGCCGCTCTTGAAGCGAGACCATTTCTCGCATTTTCTTAAGGTCTGCAGCTGCGGTTACTCCCGCGCGACCATTTTCGATAGCATCTAAACCATCGTCTTGCCACGGGGCATTGCTGCGAGCAGATAGCAATGCGCCTTGAAAGATGACAAATATTTTTGCAACAGCAAGGTCCGTCTCAAAGCCTGACCAAACCCCACTGGTTTCCTTATCCAGGCCAGATAGTCGATTGATAACCTGCTCTATCTGACGCATTTCCCGCATGCGCAGGATGTCTTCACGTGCGATGTCACCACATTGACCATGGCTGACGGGGTCAAGGCCAATGTCTTCCCATGCTTGCCGAGAACGGGCTTGTTCAAGTGCGGACTGGAATGCAAATGCAGCACGAGCAACATCAAGGTCCGTCTTCACCCCAGACCATGCATTCGAGGTGAGCAGTGATAGGTCTTCAAACAGCTTAATATCGGCATGAAGCTTGTCGAGCTTCACCAGGCACTCAATGTCCGTGCCGATGTCCGGTTCACCGCTTCCATTTGCCAGTCCTTTGAGCTTCTTGACCAATGTTTTACGGCGCATCACGGTCATCGGCCATGATGAATTCTGTAGCTCCAGCCAGTCCTGTTGTAGCTGATGCACAGTGGCGGTGGAAATTCCTTCTTGATACGGAATCGTCAGCTGACTAATCAGCTCCTGGCGATTTCGTAGCAACTTGATTCCCACGCCAAGCCGGGAGCGGAGGCTCTCATTCCAAGGGGGCGAAAGGTGTTCTTTAAGCTCCAAGTAGCGGGAGAGCTGCGAGATACCCAGTCGAATATCTTCAAGGACTTGATTACTGCATGGGGCGGATAATGCACCCAGCAGCTCACGATAACGTTCAACTAACGGAGCGGCTTGGCAAAGGTTTTCAGCAATTGCCTTTGCATCGGGGCGCAAGACAAATTGCCAGTCGTGACCTGCTGCCGCAGGTAGCGTGTCTGCAAGCAGCCGGAGTCCTTCACGGACTCGTGGCTCCATTTGTAGAGCTGGAATTCCGATAGCAGAGGTAAGTACACCTGTAGCCTCCTCGAAGGCCTGTACCGCAGGTCCAACTCCCTGAGCCGCCTCCAGCAATGCTGACTGCCATAACGGCGACCATTCCGTTTGAGCGACATGTGCTAGTGGGCTTGCGGTAAGTTGCTCACTACCAATTACTTTGGCATGAACATCAAGCAGTTCTGCGGTTTCCCGCAGAGTGTGCATATCTTTTACACCATGCGCTTGCGCAGTTGGCCATGAGAGGTGGAGTGCTGGAAGGTCCTGTCCGGCAACTACCCTACCAATAGCCTCGTACACACTCATTCCATTCGAATGTCGAACATGTAACCGTTCAACATACCGATTCAATTGTGCACGAAGCCCTTCTAGTCGTTCTGCTTCTGACTGCCACTCTTCAGGGGCTATTGCTGCAGCTCCATCCCAGGAACGGCGAAGCTGTTCTAACACATCCGTTTTGCGTGCTTTGTTCGAATGTAGTTCAAGACAAAAATTACCGAGGCCAACATCTGCAAGGCGCCGATAAACCACATCAAGCGCGGCCATCTTCTCGGAAACAAAGAGCACTCGCTTCCGTTCTGCGAGGCATTGAGCAATCAGATTCGAAATGGTTTGGCTCTTGCCTGTACCTGGGGGGCCAATCAATACAAAGTCTTTACCCTTGCTCGCAGCGACAATGGCCGACAATTGCGAAGAATCGGCTGGCAATGGGCAAAATGTTTCTTTTACGGGCAACTCTGTATCAAGTCTTCTGATGTCAGGAAATTCGACTGTACTTTCATACGAGTCACGCGGGGTTTCCAGCAAGTGCCGAACCACCGCATTCTGCTTCAGCTGCTCAGTGCTTTCCGTCAGGTCCTTCCACATCAGATATTTGGCAAATGAGAATGTCGCGAGCACAACGTCTTCGACAACTTCCCAGCCTTTGATGTCCTTAATCGCATTGGAGACGGTCTTCCAAATACCTGTTACATCCAAGCCAGAGTCATCTTTCGGCAACTCTGTATCTTGTACCCCAAGCTCAAGCTCGAAGTCCTGGCGTAGCATCTCAAGAAGTGTCGGATTGAAGCGTGGCTCATCATCGTGCAACTTAAGGCTAAAGCCAGAGCGTGCGCTGCGGCGTTCCAGTGAGACAGGGACCAGAACGAGTGGGGCGCGGTATTTTTTGTCTTCTTTCTCATCACGCGTCCATGACAAGAACCCAAGTGCCAGATAGAGGGTATTGGAGCCGCTCTCTTGCAGAGATGTACGTGAGGACCGGAACAGCTCTACAAGCCGTGAGTCCATGTCATCTTGCGCTAGGCCAATAAAGACCTCTTTCCGTTTCAACGCATCAAGTGCGTGCTGGCGACGGATATTCTCTCGCTCTCGTCCCTCATATATAGCTTGGCTGCGTGGGTCACTACCATCCATCAAATCTGGTCGTGTCAGAAGCTTGATGGCATGGCCCTCTGCCAGAATATCTTCAAGGGAGCCTGGGTCTGGAGCATCCAGCTTCAGAGATTTCTTCCCTGGCTTGAAGCTAAGCAGGTTATTGCGCAGAGAGAGGTCGAGTAGCTTGCGCTGCCAGCGTGTCAAACGGTCTTCAGGACGTTCTGGAGCCGCATCGGGAGTTTCTTCGTTGAGTTCCTCAGGCAAGTCGGGTGCCGCCTCGAACCTTGCTGAGCTACCGGAGAGAGTCGCTTCAAGAGGACCCCGTGTGATTGCCTGTTCGCTGGCCAGTGGTTTGATGCGCTGCAGTCGTGCACGTTGAATGTCCACGACTAACTGGAAATCTCGCTCCTGTTCCTCTGATACCTGCTCTTCGCCTCGACTAATGGCAAAACTGAAAGGGGGTAAGGGGCGCTGTGTGAGCAATGTTGTCTCAAACAGGATGATTTCCTTCAGCTTCACGCGCTTCCGCAGAGCGGTTACATCATCAACGACAGCAGTGGAAAACTCTTCGGCCTTGAGCCAGACACCTGGAAATGCATGTCCTTTGGTAAATACCAATAATGAATTTAGGCCCGCCTGCTCCAGAGCCGCACACATGAACAGTGCCAAGTCGAGACATGTACCAAGGCCGGAGTCTGCAATCTGACTGGGGCTGCGGACTTTTTGCCCAGTTTGTTCGAAGCTTGCGGGTGGCAACGCATAGTCGATACCCATTGCACCTATCGCGTTCCAAATGGCGGATGCGAGCTCCCATGCTCGACGAGCACCTCCTTGGTACCCATCAATAGAGCCTGACTTGTCTGCTTTTCTGAGAACCTCTGCCGCTTGTTTCAGTACCCGTTCGATTGCAGGCTCATTCGGCTGGACGAATGCAGCAACCATATCCGGAAGTGCGGACAGTCCTCCCCATTGATTACGTGGCAGCAGTTCAACCGTGGATTCGTGAGACGCGAGAATGAGCGCTTCATCCTGTGCGGATGTCAGGCTAAAGGTAACGACTGCGGTGTCGGACTCCGTGAGTCGCCCGAGCAGTGCTCCATCAAGTGACAGGTCGGTATCATTTATTCGTATGGTCTGGCCAGTGCCGATATGGTCGATGTGCCAAGTCTTGGATTTGAGAAATGGGGGCTCGGAAGAAACTGTTAGCCGGATTTCCTTGAGGTCGGCATCAGTCTCATTGAGTATCGACAATTCACGCGTAACAGGTACCGCATTCTGGAAGTCAGCCAAGTTCACCTTATTTGCTAACGTGGCCAAAATCCGGATACAGCTTGGCTTCTCTGCTGTTTCGCCCAATTCGACTATCTTTTCCATCTGCTTCCCAATCCAATACGGAGTTTTACCATCAGTCTCTATGAGGACTTGCTGCCCGGAACCATCCCGACGTGCAGTAAAGGCGGCTACTGCAACACGTATGCTGTGGGACAGAAGACAAGCCACATGACCTCTGCTGGCGAGGCCTATTCCATATGATTACATATACTCATGCCAATATCACTGACAATGGCATGGAAATACGTTTGGAGAGCATCACATCTGGCTTTTATTCGTAACCGGCCAGTTGTCCACCTTCCTCGGTTATGCAGTAACAATACAAAGAAGAGGCCCATAAGTTTCTCAACTTATGGGCCTCTTTTTCTCAGCTTATGTGTCTATCTATAACACCCTTACACATCAATATTCCGCGCAATCAGGGCATTGCCTTCGATAAAGGCGCGGCGGGGTTCCACGTCGTCGCCCATCAGGGTGGTGAACACGTCGTCGGCGCCCATCACGTCCTCGATGCGTACCTTCAGCAGGCGGCGCACGTTCGGGTCCATGGTGGTTTCCCACAGCTGTTCCGGGTTCATTTCGCCCAGGCCTTTGTAGCGCTGGATGTTCATGCCCTTTTTCACTTCGGCCAGCAGCCAGTCCAGTGCCTGGCCGAATTCGCTGATCGGCTTCACAGTTTCACCGCGGCGGACGGTGGCGCCGTCACGCAGCAGGCCGCTGAGCAGTTCGCCGGTTTTGGCCAGCTCGGCGTAGTCGCCGGTTTCCAGGAAGTCCTGGTCGAGCACGGTCACCAGCACGTTGCCGTGCAGCTTGCGGGTGATCTTGATCAGGTGGCCGTCGTTCTTTTCGTCGTGCAGCAGGTCCAGCGTGATGGCTTCGGCCGGTACCAGTGCGCGCAGGCGGGCGACGCTGTCGTTGGAGGCTTGCTCGGTTTCCAGTGACAGGCGGCCGGATTTGAGCATGGCTTCCAGTACCAGCGGGTCGATGACGCGGCTTTCGCGTTCGATCACGGCGCGGGCCAGCAGGAACTGGCGGGCTACTTCGGCCAGGGTGTCGCCGGCCAGCGGGGCGGCGTCGGTGCCGGGGACGAGTTCGGCTTTTTCCAGTGCCAGTTGCAGCAGGTACTGGTTCAGTTCGTAGTCGTCCTTCAGGTAGCGCTCTTGCTTGCCGTGCTTGGCCTTGTACAGCGGCGGCTGGGCAATGTAGATGTGGCCGCGTTCCACCAGTTCGTGCATCTGGCGGTAGAAGAAGGTGAGCAGCAGGGTGCGGATGTGCGCGCCGTCGACGTCGGCGTCAGTCATGATGATGATGCGGTGGTAGCGCAGCTTGTCCGGGTTGTATTCGTCCTTGCCGATGCCGCAGCCCATGGCGGTAATCAGCGTGGCCACTTCCTGGCTTTGCAGCATCTTGTCGAAGCGGGCGCGTTCCACGTTGAGGATCTTGCCCTTCAAGGGCAGGATGGCCTGGAATTTGCGGTCGCGGCCTTGTTTGGCGGAGCCGCCGGCGGAGTCACCCTCGACCAGGTAGAGTTCGCACAACTTGGGGTCTTTTTCCTGGCAGTCGGCCAGTTTGCCGGGCAGGCCCAGGCCGTCCATGATGCCTTTGCGGCGGGTGATTTCGCGGGCTTTGCGCGCGGCTTCACGGGCGCGGGCAGCATCGACGATCTTGCCGCAGATGGTTTTGGCGTCGTTGGGGTTTTCCAGCAAATAGCTCTTGAGTGCTTCGCTGATGACTTCGTTGACTACCGGGCCGATTTCGCTGGAGACCAGCTTGTCCTTGGTCTGGCTGGAGAACTTGGGGTCGGGCAGCTTGACGGACAGTACGCAGGTGAGGCCTTCGCGCATGTCGTCGCCAGTGGTGTCGACCTTGGCCTTTTTGGCGACTTCGTGTTCTTCGATGTACTGGTTGAGCGTACGGGTCATCACCTGGCGCAGGGCGGTCATGTGGGTGCCGCCATCACGCTGCGGGATGTTGTTGGTGAAGCACTGGACGCTTTCCTGGTAGGAGTCGTTCCATTGCATGGCCACTTCCACCGTCATGCCGTCTTTTTCGCCCATGCCGTGAAACACCTTGGGGTGCAGCACGGTCTTGTTGCGGTTCATGTATTCGACAAAACCGGCCACGCCGCCGGAGAAGGCGAAGTTTTCTTCTTTGCCCGTGCGTTTGTCCAGCAGGTTGATGCCCACGCCCTGGTTGAGGAAGGACAGTTCGCGGATGCGCTTGGCGAGGATGTCGAAGTGGTATTCCACCAGGCCGAAGGTTTCTTCGCTGGCGCGGAAGGTGACTTCGGTGCCGCGGTGGTTGCTGTGGCCGGTGACGGTGAGCGGGGCCACGGCGTCGCCGCGGCGGAATTCCATTTCGTGTACCTTGCCGTCACGCCAGATTTTCAGCTTCAGCCAGTCGGACAGCGCATTCACTACCGATACGCCCACGCCGTGCAGGCCGCCGGAGATCTTGTAGCTGTTGCTGTCGAATTTGCCGCCGGCGTGCAGGATGGTCATGATCACTTCGGCCGCCGAGCGTCCTTCTTCCGGGTGGATGTCGGTGGGGATGCCCCGGCCGTTGTCCGATACGGTGATGGAGTTGTCGGGGTTGATGATGACCTTGATGGTGTCGGCATGGCCGGCCAGGGCTTCGTCAATGGCGTTGTCCAGCACTTCGAACACCATGTGGTGCAGACCGGTGCCGTCCGAGGTATCGCCAATGTACATGCCGGGGCGTTTGCGTACTGCATCCAGACCCTTGAGGACTTTAATGCTATCCGCGCCGTATTCCTGTTCGCTCATGCTTGTTCCTGAACAGCGGGAGTGGGGAGTCGGGAGTGGGGAGTAAGCCACTGCGTCATCACGCTTCCTGCTGTAATAAAGTCAAATTCAAGACCTGCGGGGGGAGTGGTCAAACCCGACTCCCCACTTCCTACTCACTACTCCCTAGATGCGCATCGGCATCACGATGTATTTGAAGTTGCTGTAGTCGGGAATGGTGACCAGCGTGCTGCGGTTGGCATCGCCAAACGCCATTTGCAGGGTGTCGGCCGGCAGGTTGGTCAGCACATCCAGCAGGTAGTTGATGTTGAAGCCGATTTCCAGTTCGCCGCCCTGGTAGGCGATTTCCAGTTCTTCTTCGGCTTCTTCCTGCTCGCTGTTGGTACACAGGATGGACATCTTGCCCGGTGCCAGTACCAGACGCACGCCGCGGAATTTTTCGTTGGCCAGAATGGCGGCGCGTTGCAGGGCGTGCAGGAAGGTGAGGCGTTCGATCAGGAAGATCTTGTCGTTATCCAGCGGAATCACCCGGTTGTAGTCGGGGAACTTGCCGTCCACCACCTTGCTGATGATGACGGTGGAGCCAAAGCTGAAGCGCACCTGGTTGGCCAGCACTTCGATGTTGATTTCGTCGTCGCTGTCCTGCAGCAGTTTATACAGTTCCAGGATGGTCTTGCGCGGCAGGATGACTTCGGCCTTGGGCAGGGTGGCTTCCACGTCGGCGCTGGCAAAGGCCAGGCGGTGGCCGTCGGTGGCGATCAGCTTGACCTGGTTGCCGTCGGTTTGCATCAGCAGGCCATTCAGGTAGTAACGGATGTCCTGCACCGCCATGGCAAATTGCACCTGGGAGATCAGGCGTTTCAGTTCGCGCTGCGGCAGGGTGAAGCTGGCGTCCGAGGCCGAGCCTACCGACAGCAGCGGAAAGTCTTCGGCCGGCAGGGTTTGCAGGTTGAAGCGGCTTTTGCCGGCTTTCAGCGTCAGGCGGCCGTCCAGCTGTTCCAGCGTGACGGTGGCCTTGTCCGGTATGGCGCGCAGGATGTCTTGCAGCTTTTTGGCCGAGGTGGTCAGGCGGAAGTCTTCGCCCGGCAGTTCGTCGGCACTGGCGGTGGTGATCTGGATTTCCAGATCGGTGGCCAGAAAGCCTACCTGGCCGCCCTTCTTTTCAATCAGGACATTGGAAAGAATCGGCAGGGTATGGCGTCGTTCGACAATACCGGTCACCGCCAGCAGGGGCTTGAGAAGGGCATCGCGTTCGGCTTGCAGGATCAGCATGTTTCGGGCTCCCGAATGTGTCCAGAGTCAGTTATCGGTTGGTTCAACATCATCAGTTACGCAGCATGGATAGCAGCGTATCGTAATCGTGTGCCATATCGGCGTCATTACCGCGCATTTCGGCAATGGTCTTGCAGGCATGCAGCACGGTGGTGTGGTCGCGCCCGCCAAAGGCATCGCCGATATTGGGCAGGGAAAGCTGGGTCAGCTCCTTGGCCAGGGCCATGGCTACCTGGCGCGGCCGGGCAATGTCGCGGCTGCGCTTTTTGCTGTGCATGTCGGACAGCTTGATCTTGTAGTACTCGGCTACGGTTTTCTGGATGGCGTCCACGGTGACCTGGCGGTTGCCGGCGGCCAGGATGTCTTTCAGCGCTTCTTTCACCAGGTCCAGTGAGATGTTCTGGTTGGTAAAGCGGGCATAGGCCACCACGCGCTTGAGCGCGCCTTCCAGTTCGCGCACGTTGGAGCGTACGTTCTGGGCGATGAAGAACGCGACGGGGTGGTCCAGCTTGATGCTGTCGGCCTCGGCCTTTTTCATCAGAATGGCCACGCGCATTTCCAGCTCCGGCGGCTGGATTTCCACGGTCAGGCCCCAGGAGAAGCGCGAGATCAGCCGCTCTTCCATGCCTTCTATCTGTTTGGGGTAGGTGTCGCAGGTCATGATGACTTGCTTGCCGCCCTCGATCAGCGCGTTAAAGGCGTAGAAGAATTCTTCCTGGGTGCGGTTTTTGCCGGCAAAAAACTGGATGTCGTCGATCAGCAGCAAATCCAGCGAGTGGTAGTAGCGCTTGAATTCGTCAAAGGCCTTGTGCTGGTAGGCGCGCATGATGTCGGCCACATAGCGCTCGGCGTGGATGTAGCGGATCTTGGCTTGCGGGTTCTTCTGGAATACGTGGTTGCCAATGGCCTGAATCAAGTGGGTCTTACCCAGGCCCACGCCGCCATACACAAACAGCGGGTTGTAGGCCTGGTCGCCCGGATTCTCGGCAATCTGCATGGCGGCGGCGCGCGCCAGCTGGTTGCCCTTGCCGGTTACCAGGGTGTCGAAGGTAAACGAGGGGTTGAGCCGGGTGCTTTCGTGGCTGCCGCCAATGGCTTTTACCGCGGCCTGCTTGGCCTGGCTGGGAAGGCTGCTGGCAGCAGGGGCCGGCGCGGGTTTGCGCGCGCCATTGCCCACGGCGGCCGGTACGGCCAGCGGCTTGCTGCTGGGGGCGCCCAGGCGCAGCTCGACCGGGGCTTCGCCCACCAGCTCGACTGCCAGTTCTTCAATGCGGCCGAGGAAACGGTCCTTGATGAACTGCATGATGAAGCGGTTCGGTGCAAACAGCGCAATGCCTTCATCGTTGGCTTCGGCCGCCAGCGGCTTGATCCAGGTGTTGAACTGCTGTGAAGACAGTTCGGCCTCGAGGCGAGCGAGGCAGGCAGGCCAGAATTGATCCAGTTCGGTCATTAAGTACACACAAGTAAAAGCAAAAACCCGCCGTGACGATGATGAGGTTCGGCGGGATGGGCCATGGTTTGCCGCCCGGTGGGTTGGCCGGCGCTGCGCGCCTGGCATGGGCGTAACCCTGGCATGTGTTCATGCATGGCAGTGGCTTGCACCCTCCTCCTGTCGCGTGGTTCACCCTGGGCGGGTGGTCTCGTTTAATAATTACGCAGGGGGTGGGGTGCGTTAAGTTTCGACATTCTAACGGTTTTCAGCAAAGTTATCCACAGGTGCGCTAAAAATTTGCCATTGACAAGCGGCGGTTTTTCTTGTGAAATCACGCGTTTATTTCCGTTTCGAAACAGGAATTCTTTATCATGAAGCGTACTTACCAGCCTTCCACTACCCGTCGCAAGCGCACTCACGGCTTCCTCGTTCGCATGAAGACCCGCGGTGGCCGCGCCGTTATCGCCGCCCGTCGCGCCAAGGGTCGCAAGCGCCTGGCCGTATAAGTTCAGCAATGACTTATCGCTTTCGCCGTGTGCACCGGCTATTAAAAACGGATGAATTTTCATCCGTTTTTAGTTTGCGGCAAGCGCGCAGCACGGCCTTGTTTCAGGTGTACGCCCGCCCCAACGAACTGGGCCATGCCCGCGTCGGCCTTGTTGTCGGCAAAAAGGTTCACAAGCGGGCGGTACGCCGAAACTACATCAAGCGTACGGTACGCGAGTGGTTTCGCCTGAATCAGGCAAGTTTGCCGGCGCAGGACTACATTGTCCGGGCCAAACAGGCTTTTTCACGCGCTGACAGAGCAGAAGCTGTCATCGCCTTGTCTACACTCTTTGCTAAACTGGCACGATGTCGCGCCTCCTCATCCTCCTGATCCGCTTTTACCAACTGGCCATCAGCCCCTGGCTGGCACCGCGGTGCCGCTATGTGCCGACCTGTTCCAGTTACGCGATCGAGGCGGTGAGAAAGCATGGCGCCTGCAAGGGCGGCTTTCTGGCGATGAAACGCATCGGGCGCTGTCACCCCTGGGGTGGCAGTGGTTATGACCCGGTTCCCTGAACTTTCCGGTATCGTAGAGATGGATTCCAAGCGACTCATAATCTTCATCGTCCTGTCCATGGGCATCCTCCTGCTGTGGCAGGAGTACTTTGCGCCCAAGCCTGCCCCGCAGCAGGTGGCCCAGACCCAAACGGCTTCGCAGCCGGACGCACCGGCCAGCCATACCGCCAGCGCCCAGCCTGCTGATGCAGCCAAGCTTACCGCCGGTCAGCGCATTCGCGTCAGCACCGATGTGATCAAGGCCGAAATCGATACCGTAGGCGGCGACCTGCGTCAGCTCGACCTGCTGAAACACGATTCCGCCACCGATGCCAAAAAGCCCTTCGAGCTGCTCACCGACAAGAATGGTCGCGTGTATGTGGCGCAGACCGGCCTGGTGGCAGCCAGCAATCCGGCCCTGCCCACCCACAAGACGGTCTACACTGCCGAGCAGTCCAGCTACACCCTGAACGGCGACAGCCTGCAGGTGAAGCTGACCGCCCCGGCCGCCAATGGCGTGCAGGTGGTGAAAACCTATACCTTCAAGAAGGGCAGCTACGATATCGGTGTTCGCTTCGATATCCACAACGGTGGCAGCACCCCGCTGGCCCCGACCGCCTATTACCGTCTGCTGCGTGACGGCCAGGCACCGGAAGGCGAAGGCCGCTTTGCCCACACCTTTACCGGCCCGGCGGTGTATACCTCCGACAACAAGTTCCAGAAGGTTTCCTTCGACGATCTGGCCAAGGGCAAGGGCGACTACGCCAAGAACGCCACCGACGGCTGGGTGGGCATGCTGCAGCATTACTTCATGACCGCCTGGGTACTGAAGCCGCTGGATGCTGCCAGCGTGTGCAAGGATGACAAGTCCTGCCACTTCGAGCTGAAGGACAGCAACGGCCTGTACTCCGCTGCCGCTACCGTCGACCTGAAAACCATCAATCCGGGCCAGACCGCCTCCATCACCGTGCCGCTGTATGCCGGCCCGGAAGACTACAGCGTACTGACCAAGGTGGCCGACGGCCTGGAATACTCCAAGGACTACGGCTGGGTACACATCTTTGCCTCCCCGCTGTTCTGGTTGCTGACCAAGCTGCACGGTCTGGTGCAGAACTGGGGCTGGGCCATCGTGCTGCTGACCCTCACCGTCAAGGCCATCTTCTATCCGCTGACGGCTGCATCCTACCGCTCCATGGCCAAGATGAAGGCCCTGGCACCGCGCCTGGAACGCATGAAGGAACAATACGGCGACGACCGCATGAAGTTCCAGCAAGCCGTGATGGAAATGTACAAGAGCGAGAAGGTGAATCCGCTGGGTGGCTGTCTGCCCATGCTGATCCAGATTCCGGTGTTCATCGGCCTGTACTGGGCGCTGCTGGCCTCGGTCGAGCTGCGTCAGGCACCGTGGATCCTGTGGTACACCGACCTGGCCCGCCCGGACCCGTACTATGTATTGCCGGTGATCATGGCAGCCACCATGTTCCTGCAAACCTTCCTGAACCCGCCGCCGACTGACCCGATGCAGGCCAAGATGATGAAGATCATGCCGGTTGCCTTCTCGGCCATGTTCTTCTTCTTCCCGGCTGGTCTGGTGCTGTACTACGCCGTCAACAACATCCTGTCGATTGCCCAGCAGTGGTATATCAACAAGAGCATTGAAAAAAGCAAGAAAGTCGCCCTGCAGTCCTGATAGGGACGGTAGTGACTGACAAAGCCCGGCCAGACAAAGGCCGGGCTTTCTTTCTGATACAGTAAAAAACAGCGCACGCTGACCCAAGCCGCTGTCGCCATCCATGTGGCGGCGGCTTTGGTCAGCCTGTTTGCAGCAAGGAAAGTCCGCATGCCTACCCTTTACGCTCCCGTCACCATCTGTGCCATTGCTACTGCGCCCGGTCGTGGCGGCGTGGGTGTCATACGTGTATCCGGCCGTGATCTGCTGCCCTTTGCCGCTGCGCTGACCGGCGGCAAACAGCCCAAGCCGCGCTACGCTACCTATACCGATTTCTACGCGGCAGATGGCCAGGCCATCGACAACGGCCTGCTGCTGTACTTCCCCGGGCCCAACAGTTTTACCGGCGAAGACGTGCTGGAGCTGCAAGGTCACGGCGGGCCGGTGGTGCTCAATATGCTGCTGACCCGTTGCCTGCAGTTGGGCGCACGCTTGGCCGAGCCGGGCGAGTTTTCCAAGCGCGCCTTCCTCAATGACAAGATGGACCTGGCCCAGGCCGAGAGCGTGGCCGACCTGATTGATGCTTCCAGCGAAACCGCCGCCCGCAGTGCGCTCAAATCGCTGAAAGGCGCCTTTTCCAATGAAATCCATGTGCTGGTGGATGAGCTGATCACCCTGCGCATGCTGGTGGAAGCCACGCTGGATTTTCCGGAAGAAGAAATCGACTTTCTCAAGCAGGCCGATGCGCTGGGCAAGCTGCAAACCCTGCGCCAGCGCCTGCAACAGGTGCAGGCCACCGCACGGCAAGGTGCCATCCTGCGTGAAGGCATGCATGTGGTGCTGGTGGGGCAGCCCAATGTCGGCAAATCCAGCCTGATGAATGCGCTGGCCGGCGATGATATCGCCATCGTCACCGATATCGCCGGCACCACCCGCGACACCGTGCGCGAAGAAATCGTCATCGACGGCGTGCCGGTGCATATCATCGATACCGCCGGCCTGCGCGATACCGACGACGTGGTGGAGAAAATCGGCATCGAACGCACCTGGCAGGCGGTGGAGCGCGCTGATGTGGCGCTGGTGCTGGTGGACAGCCGCGACGGCGTCACCGCCGAGGTGGAAGCCATTCTGGAGCGCATTCCGCCGCAACTGCCGCGCTTGTTCATCTACAACAAGGCCGACCTCAGCGGCGACGCCATCGGCCTGTCCGAACAGGATGGCCGCAGCGTGTTGCACCTGTCCGCCCGCACCCATGCCGGGGTGGATTTGCTGAAGGCGCGGCTGCTGGAACTGATTGGCTACAGCGGTGCCAGCGAAGGCGTGTTCCTGGCACGCGAGCGCCATCTGGACGCCATCCGCCGCGCGGCCGAACATATGGAACTGGCGCATACTGACTGGGAAATGGTGGAGATCTTCGCCGAAGAGCTGCGATTGGCACAGAACGCGCTATCGGAAATCACCGGTCAGTTCACCCCGGACGATTTGCTGGGGGTGATCTTCAGCCGTTTTTGCATTGGCAAGTAATCCTCAGCCTGCTCTTGGCGCATGACCCGGCCCCGCTTCTGCGGGGCTTTGGTTTTGATGGGCTTGCCTGGCCTGTTGCCCAGGCTGGGGCCGGGCGGGTGTCGGCTATCTGGCTTGACGATGGCTGTGGGCAGGCGTGCTGTAATCAAAAAATCGTTGTTTGCAATCAATCTAAATGACAGGGGAATGGCTATAGTGGTAGCTCCGTCCTACCCCTATGAGGCATTGTAATGGCTGCCAGTCCTGCTCTTGGCATGAAAACAAAAATGATGGGCCTGACCCTGGTCATGCTGCTTGGCCTGGCCTTGTTTGGTGGCTGGTCGGTATGGCAGATACGGCAGGAAATCCTGCTGCAAAAGCGTCTGGCACTCCAGGCGCTGGTGGAGTCGGCCAGTCATGTCATCCAGCAGCAATACCAGCAAGCGCAAGAGGGCAAGATCAGCACGGCCGAGGCGCAAAAACGCGCCAGGGATATCCTGCGCAGCAGCCACTACAATGGCGGCGCTGATTACTTCTTTATCTATGACTTCAACGGCGTCAACATCATGCACGGAGGCAAGCGCAGCCGGGAAGGCAAGGCCTTTCTGGACGCCGCCGATCCGACAGGCAAGCACTACATCAGCGACTGGATTACCCAGCTGCGCCTGCATGGCAGCGCAGAAATGGATTACCTGTTTCCCAAGCCTGGCACTACCGTGCCCTTGCCCAAGATTTCCTATGCCAAATCCTTTGAACCCTGGGGCTGGTGGCTGGGCACCGGTGTCTATATCGAAGATGTGAATGCCGAGTTCACCAGTGCGGCGACCCGCTCCTTTATCTTCCTGATTGCGCTGGTGCTGGTGCTGTGGTGGCTGAGCTGGATGATCGGCCGTAATGTGATTGCGGCCATTGGTGGCGAGCCCGGGCAGGCGGCGCAGCAGGTGGCCAGGTTGTCGCATGGTGATCTGACGCAGCAGTTTGCCGTGTCAGGCCGGCAGGACAGTTTGCTGGCCTCGCTGTCCCAACTGCAGCAGCGGCTGCGTGCCATCGTGGCTACCTTGCATGGCACGACGGCCCAGCTGCACCAGCAATCCAGTAATCTGAGTCATTCCTCGCAGGCAATCGAGTCTGCGGCCAGTTCTGAAATGAAGTCCAGTGCAGAAACGGCACAGCTGGTGACGCGCTTGCTGAACCGTATTCATGATGTGTCGGCCATTGCCCAGCGTAGCTATACCAATTCGGAACAGACCCTGCAGCAGACGCAGCGTGGCCAGGCGGTGGTGGAGCAAGTGAACGCGGAAATCGCCGATGTCAGCAGCGCGGTACAGGAATCAACCCATCGTATCGGCATGCTGCAAAGCCGTTCGCAGGAGATTGGCAATATTACCCAGGTAATCGCCGAAATTGCCGCACAAATCAATCTGCTGGCCCTGAATGCCGCCATTGAGGCTGCTCGTGCCGGCGAGAGCGGGCGTGGTTTTGCGGTAGTGGCCGACGAAGTGCGCAAGCTGGCTGAGCGCACCAGTGTGGCAACCGGTGAGATCGCGCACATGATTGATGCCATCCAGCAGGAAACCCGCTTTGCCGTTGATGCCATGACCAATGCTTCGCCACGGGTTGCCAGCGCGCACAGCCTGGCGCGCGATGCAGCCCTGTCGCTGACCGAAATCCGCCAGGTGGCGGAGGATTCTTTCCACAATGCGCAATTGGTTGCCAATGCCAATCAGGAGCAGGAAAGTACCGTGGCGGATATTTCACAGCAGATGAAGCGCATTGTCAGCATGATTGAAGAAACTGGAAGCATTTCAGCCAATAATGCCCAGGCCGCCCAGCAGCTGTTGTCGCTATCGGTGCAACTGCAAGCGCAAGTCGAGTTTTTCCGAACCTGATGATCTGGCCGTATCTGCATCGCGCTACAAAAAACCAACAATAGCGGAGCCTGCTTTGCTGTACAGTTTGGTACAGGCACCCAACGTGCCGTTTTGCCATGCCTTGCGGATCAAGTCTGATGGAACAAATCACCGTATATGCCTTCCCGGTTTTCCTGCTGTTGATGCTGCTGGAGCTGGGTTATGGCCTGGCCATCGGCCGCAACACCTATCGTCTGAGTGACGCGCTGGCCAGCCTGAGCCAGGGCCTGCTCAGCCAATTGGTGGCCAGCGTCAGCACCTTGTTCCAGATCGGCCTGTATGGGCTGACCTGGCGGCATCTGGCACTGTTTCCCCGCGCCGCGCTGTGGCATAGCGCCTGGGGTTGGCTGCTGGCCATCGTGATGTTCGATTTTTGCGATTACTGGCTGCACCGCGTGGGGCATGAGAGTGCGGTGTTCTGGGCGGCGCATGCCGTGCATCATCAGAGCCAGGATTTCAATCTGTCCACCGCACTGCGCCAGGAAAGCACGGTGGCCTTTCTCGGCTGGCCCTTCTATTTGCCCATGGCGCTGGCCGGTGTCGCGCCGGAGCAGTTCGCACTGGCCGGGCTGATTGTGCTGCTGTATCAGTTCTGGATTCATACCGAGCACATCGGCAAGCTGGGCTGGTTCGACCGGGTGTTTTCCTCGCCCTCCAACCACCGGGTGCATCATGCGGTGAATGATCAGTACCTGGACAAGAATTACGGCGGCATGTTGATTATCTGGGACCGCCTGTTCGGCACCTTTGCCGAAGAAGTGGAAGCGCCGGTGTACGGCACCCGCACGCCGCTCAACAGCTGGAACCCGCTGTGGGCGGTGGCTTCCGGCTATGTGCCGCTGTGGCAGCTGGCCCGGCGGGCTCCACGCTGGCAGGACAAATTCAAGGTGTGGTTCAAGGCTCCGGGCTGGCTGCCGGCCGGCGTGGTGGACCACGGCCCGGCTTTTGATTTGCAGCGCGCCCGCCAGCGCTATGATCTGCCGCTCACCCGCAGCAGCACGGCGCTGGCCCTGTTGCAGTTTGCCCTGCTGACGGCCGCTGGTGCCGCCTATCTGTGGCAGGTGGATGGCCTGGATACGCTGCATCTGTGGGCGTTCGCCTTGCTGCTGGTGGCCGGCCTGACCGGCTTGGGCGGCCTGCTGCAACGGCGGCTGGCGGCGGCGGGGCTGTTGCTGCTGGATGCCCTGCTGATGCTGGCCGCCTGGCTATTGTAAGAGCCTGTCTGACGCAGCGAGAACGGCGAATAGCCGCGCAGACAAGCAAGAATGCGGCGTTTACCGTGAGTCAATCAGCGTTATTCCGGCGCTTGAGATGCGGCATCACTGCCGCCCAGTAGGCGCAGGCACGGCATCTTGCGGGCGCGCCGACAAAAAACCTGCACCGTGCCGGGGTTTGGCGCTAGCATGAGCAAAAATCATTTTGCGGATGCCATATTGCCTTTCCTGCGCGGCTTGTTGCCCATCATCCTGTCACTGTGCTTATGCCCGGCTTGGGCGGCCAGTCCGCCACTGGTATTGGCATTCAATACCTTCAGCCCCTGGAAAACGCTGGATGCACAGGGCCAGCCGTCTGGCCCTTATGTGGAAATCGTCAAATTGCTGGCCGCCCGGCTGGATGCCCCCGTACATTATCTCTCCTGCCCCCTGCAGCGTTGTCTGCAAGCCATGCGCCAAGGCCAGGCCGATCTGGTGATTGGCGTGCGCAATAGCGATGAGCGCGATGCATACATCGACTTTCTTGATCCCCCCTATGCGGCAGCCACGCCGCTGGCGATTTACCTGCGGCGCACGGATACGCGGCAGGTGCGCCGCTATGCCGATCTCTACGCATTACGCATCGGAGTGGTGGAGGGCATGCGCTATCAGCCTGCCTTTGATCAAGACAAACAGCTGGAGCGTGATTTCGCACCAAACAGCCTGTCCAATTTTCGCAAACTGCTGGCCGGGCGCGTGGATGCGCTAGTCATCAACCGCCGGAATGGCATGGAGCTGCTGCACAGCCAGGGCTGGGAAGCCCTGGTGCGCGAGCAGCCACTGCAATTGCCGGGGCTGGAAGAGCGCCGGCTCGGCTTGTCGCGCCGCTCGCCCTGGTATGCCCGGCGCGACCGGCTGACGGTGGTGCTGCGTGGCATGCTGCGCGATGGCAGCATTGCCCGTTTGCTGGCGGCAAGCGGTGCTGCGCCAAAATGAGCGCCGGTGAGGCTGCCGCAGCTGCTCTGCTGCTGCTGATGCCGCGCACTGGGGCTGACCGTCCTCTTTGCCAGTGCCGGCAAGCGGCTTTGCATTATGGTGCACTGCACGATAAAAGCCTTTCCGCCCAAGGTTTTCACCCCGGCCGGCCGGCCATTCATTTTGATTTACAGTACCTTAGTGTTAATGGTTAACCCTGCTTTACAAGCTGGCGGACGAACCGTTAGTGTCAGGCAACGAGGTGCTTTTTCATACTTGGCACTGTTCTTGCCACCCTGGATGGCCGTTGATCTTCCCTGCGCCAGTGGTGCCGCACCGGCTGATGCACAGAACAGGCAATGCCGATTCCCTGCCCGCACCCGACTTCCGCGCTGCGAGACCCCGGCCCGGATAACCCTGCCGTATTGACCAGATCGTCAGACGGTATATGGTTGGTGATTGTCGCAATTTTGTAAAAGTATTGCGCAAAATCAACATTCATGGTTTTAATATAATTCAAACGCTCGTTCGAAAATGGCCTCGCACGGGCGTTCGCTATCTTTATTTTTTGTTTTTTGTCATTTCACTTTGCAGGAGATTCACACCATGCAGATCGCTATTCCGGCCGAAAGGCTGGCTGGTGAAAAACGCGTGGCCGCGACACCGGAAACGGTGAAAAAGCTGATCGCCATGGGTCATTCCGTGGTGGTGGAGCAGGGGGCCGGGCAGTTTGCCGCCGCTCCCGACGCGGCCTATGCCGAACTGGGAGCCAGCATTGCGGCCAATCGGGCCGAGGCGCTGGCGCAGGCCGACATCGTGCTGACCGTGCGTCCGCTGGACGAAGCCGGTATTGCCGAGCTGAAAACCGGCGCGGTGCTGATCGGCCAGCTGGCCCCGTATCAGAACAGCAGCTTCCCGGCGCTGGCGGCCAAGAAGGTTTCCGCCTTTGCCCTGGAACTGCTGCCGCGTACCACCCGCGCACAGAGCATGGACGTGCTGTCCAGCCAGAACAATATTGCCGGGTACAAGGCGGTGTTGCTGGCCACCCATTACTATCCGCGCTTCATGCCCATGCTGATGACGGCGGCCGGCACGGTAAAGCCGGCCAAGGTGCTGATCATGGGTGTGGGCGTGGCTGGTTTGCAGGCCATTGCCACCGCCAAGCGGCTGGGGGCGGTGGTGGAAGCCACCGACGTGCGTCCGTCGACCAAGGAGCAGGTGGAATCACTGGGCGGCAAGTTCATCGAAGTGCCGATGACCGATGAAGAAAAGGCTGCCAGCGACGGCGTGTACGCCAAGGAAATGTCGGACGACTACAAGCGTCGCCAGGCCGAGCTGGTGAGCAAGCACGCGCGTGCCGCCGACATCATCATCACCACCGCGCTGATTCCGGGCAAAAAGGCGCCGACGCTGATCAGCGCCGACATCGTGGCCGCGATGAAGCCAGGCTCGGTGATCATCGACATCGCCGCCGAAGCCGGTGGCAACTGTGCATTGACCCAGCCGGGCGAAGTGGTGGTGACCGACAACCACGTCACTGTGGTGGGCCAGTTCAACCTGCCGGGCCAGCTGGCGGCGGATGCCTCCAGCCTGTATGCCAAGAACCTGCTCACCTTCCTGTCGCTGATGCTGACGAAGGAAGGCTTCACCCTCAATCTGGAAGACGACCTGCTGGCGGCCACCCTGGTGACCCACGACGGCCAGGTACGTTTCCCGGCGGCCAACTAAGGAGAACAGAGATGGTCGATCCCTTTATCGCCAGCCTTACCGTCTTCGTGCTGGCCGTGTTTGTCGGCTACCACGTGGTGTGGAACGTCACCCCGGCGCTGCATACCCCGCTGATGGCGGTGACCAATGCCATTTCCGGCATCATCATCGTCGGCGCCATGCTGCAGGTGGTGGACATCAACGGTTCCGAAATCACCCTCACCTCGGTGCTGGGTACCATCGGCATCTTCCTGGCCAGTATCAACATCTTCGGCGGCTTCATGGTCACCCAGCGCATGCTGGACATGTTCAAGAAGAAGAAAAAGTAAGGAAGAACCATGGCTAATATATCTGCAGTACTTTATCTGGTGGCGGCCGTGCTGTTCATCCTGGCGCTCAAGGGCTTGTCCAGCCCGGTAACGGCGCTGCGCGGCAACAAGTTCGGCATCATCGGCATGGTCATCGCCGTGCTCACCACCTTCATGATCATGGACAAGCCGGTGCTGGGGCTGATTGCCGGCGCCATCGTGGCCGGTGCCGTGATCGGTGGCTGGAAGGCCAAGACGGTGGAAATGACCGGCATGCCGGAACTGGTGGCCGCCATGCACTCGCTGGTGGGCCTGTCCGCGGTGCTGATTGCCGTGGCTGCCATTTTCCATACCGGTGTGGAACACACCCCGGTGCAGAAGGTGGAACTGTTCATCGGTGCGTTTATTGGTGCCATCACCTTTACCGCCTCGGTGATTGCCTACGGCAAGCTGTCCGGTCGCTTTGGTTCCAAGGCGGTCAGCTTCAATGGCCAGCATCTGCTGAACCTGGTGCTGGCGCTGGCCATGCTGGGTTTCGGCATTGCCTACTTCCTGACCGACAGCCACGCCGCCTTCCTGGCGATGGTGGCCATTGCCCTGGTGCTGGGCGTGACGCTGATCATCCCGATTGGCGGTGCCGACATGCCGGTGGTGGTGTCCATGCTCAACTCCTACTCCGGCTGGGCGGCAGCGGGTATCGGCTTTACGCTGAACAACCCGGTGCTGATCATTGCCGGTGCCTGCGTGGGTTCGTCCGGTGCCATCCTGTCCTACATCATGTGCAAGGCGATGAACCGTTCCATCGTATCCGTGCTGCTGGGTGGCTTTGGTGCCGAAGCGGCGGCTGGCGGTGCGGCGGGTGACAGCGGCCCGAAGAACTACAAGTCCGGTTCGGCCGAAGACGCAGCCTTCCTGATGAGCAATGCCGACAGCGTGGTGATCGTGCCGGGTTATGGCCTGGCGGTATCGCGCGCCCAGCATGCCTTGCAGGAGTTTGCCGAACTGCTGCATGAAAAGGGCGTCACCGTGCGCTATGCCATTCACCCGGTGGCAGGCCGTATGCCGGGCCACATGAACGTGTTGCTGGCCGAAGCCGAAGTGCCCTACGAACAGGTGCTGGAGATGGAGGAGATCAACTCCGACTTCAACAATACCGACGTGGTGCTGGTGATTGGTGCCAACGACGTGGTCAACCCGGCGGCGCAGAAGGACAAGTCCAGTCCCATCTATGGCATGCCGATTCTGGAAGCGCACAAGGCACGCACCGTCATCGTGGTGAAGCGTTCGATGAGCGTGGGCTATGCCGGCCTCGACAACGAGCTGTTCTACATGGACAAGACCATGATGGTGTTTGGCGATGCCAAGAAAGTGGTGGAAGACCTGGTGAAGGGCGTGGTGCACTAAGCCTCTGCCGGTTTTCACAACAAAAACCCTGTCGCGCCGGCAGGGTTTTTTCTTGCCTGCCGTCCACACTTGGCGGCGAGCGCGGCCATCCTTAGGATGGGTTGACAGTAGCAGCTGCATGGAACTCATGGCCGGTTGCGGCCTCTTAAATATTAGCGTTGATTAATTTTGGAGATGAATATGCACTGGAAAACCACTGCCGTGATGGCCGCCCTGTTGTCTGCTCCTGTGCTGGCCCAGCCCAATCTGATTGGCACTGACTGGCAACTGGCCTCACCCAAGGTAGCCGAACCGCTGCCCACACTGTCGTTTCAGGCCAAGGGCATCAGCGGCTTTGCCGGGTGTAACCGCTTTACCGGCCACACCAATGCCGAGGGCAAGCTGGTGGTCGCCACCACGCGCATGATGTGCCCGCCCGCCATGATGCAGACTGAACAGGCGTATATCGGATTCCTGTCGCAACCCTTCCAGATCAAGACCGATGGCAAGGCACAGCAACTGGTGCTGACGGGCAGTGCAGGCGAATACCGCTTTGTGCGCAAGCCGGAGCAAGCGGCAGGCCACCCCGCTGCCGCCACGGCCCCGATGCAGCGGCCGCAGTATCTGTATGTCAGCAGCCAGCGTAAAAACTGCAGCGCGGGTGCCGGGCAGATGCAATGCCTGCAGGTGCGTAGCAGCGAAAACCAGCCCTGGCAGCTGTTCTACGGTGAGATCGAGGGTTTCACCCCGCAGCCCGATACCGCCTACTACCTGAAGCTGCGTTATGAAACCGTGCCGAACCCGCCGGCCGATGCCTCGGCCGTGCGCACCATTCTCGAGCGGGTGGTGTTCAGCGAAACCATCAGCCGCAGCGTACAATGAGCAGGGACTGCACCGTCAGGAGTCAGCGCATGAAACATTTCTGGATGCCGGTACTGGTCCTTGGCTGGCTAAGCGGCTGTGCCAGCACGCCCCCTGCCGTGCCCGCCGACAAGCCGCAGGGCTGGCAGGCGCCGCGTGATCTGGCCAGCCTGCAAGGCCGCTGGCAACAGGTGGACGCGGGCCAGCAGCAGCCCTATCGGCTGGAGTTTGCCGCTGGCCGCCTGCAGGCTTCCGCCGGCTGTAATGGTCTGGGCAGTGTGGTGAGCCTGGAAAACGGCCTGCTCAAGACCGGGGCGATGATGTCGACCCTGATGGCCTGCCCGCCAGCGCTGGAGCAGCGTGAGCGCAGCCTGAGCCAGCTGTTGTCGGCACAGCCCCGGCTGGTGGTGCAGGGCAATCGGCTGCAATTGCAGGCGGGTAGGGATAGGCTGGAGTTCCAGCGCGAGGCCAGTTCTGGCGGCAGCTGAGCGGCAGGGATGGCAAAGAAAAAGCCCGCGTTGTTAAACGCGGGCTTTTTGCTGGCTGACCGGGCTTCAGTCGCCTTTGGCCAGTGCCAGTTCCAGGCTGCGGTGGTAATGCTGCGCGGCCTGTTCTTCCTTGCCGGTGGCCTCGAACAGGCGGGCCAGTTCGGCATTGGCGCACAGGGTGGGGCTGATGGAGTTGCTGGCCTCCAGATAGCTTTGTGCCTTGCCCCACAGCTGCTGGTTCATGGCCAGTCGGCCCAGTGCCAGCAGCAGCATGTGATCGCGCGGACGGCTCTTGAGCCAGCCTTCGGCATCGCGCATCAGTTCCAGCCGCTTTTCCGGCGACAGGCGCTCGGCCAGCTGGCCCAGCTCGCGTGCCAGTTCCGGCGTGGCCTGTTCTTCGTCGGCCAGTGCCTCACCCAGCAGGGTGGCGGCATAGTCGAAGTCTTCCAGCGCAATCAGCCGGCTGACGATTTCGCTGACCAGCACCGGGTTGCGCCGTTCGGCGTCCGGGATGCGGCGCAGCCAGTCGCGTACTTCGCGGCCGCCGACAAAGCCGGTCAGCTGCTGGCTGTAGGCGGCCAGACGGTAGCGGCGGGCTTGTGCCGGCTCCAGCGCCTCGGCCTTGAGCAGTTTTTCGGTCAGGGCCAGTACCGCTTCCGGCTGGCGTTGCAGCAGGCGCACCTTCAGCTCCAGGCGCAGGGCATTGGTGAGATTGGGCGACAGCGCACGGGCGCGTTCGATGGCGGCCAGCGCACCCAGTGCGTCCTTGGCTTCCAGCTTCAGCTCGGCATCCAGCATGTGGCGTGCCAGCTGCAGGCGTTCCGGCAGGACATCCAGCTGTTGCAGATAGCTGTCGCGCTTGTCCAGATCGCCGGTGGCACCCGCGGAGCGTGCTGCCAGCAGCAGGGCAAGGGCGCGGTTTTCCGGCGCGTACTCGTCGGCCATGGCCTTGAGCGCTTCGCGTTCGGCTTTCTGGAAACGGCCTTCAAAAAAGGCGATACCGGCCTCACGCAGGGCGTGGCGGGCGGCTTTCAGCTTTTTCTGGCGCTGGAAACGGCGCACTTCGGTGGGCAGGCCGGCGGTGATGCTGATGATGCGCATCACCACATAAGCCAGCGCAATCAGTGCCACGATGCCCAGCAGCAGCAGGTTGAACGACACCTCCATGCGGTAGGGCGGCAAAAACAGGATGGCGTAGCCGGTATTCAGGGTGGAGGCCAGCCCCACCAGCACGGCCAGGGCAAACAGCCCGGTAATCCAGATGACAAATTTCACCGGTCAGTCTCCCTTGTTGCCCTGGGCATCACGTACCGCTTTCAGGCTTGCATTGAGGTCGGGCAGGGTTACCGACAGTGGCGCACCTTTCAGTTCCAGCAAGGTGGACAGCCACTGGCGCGTGGCTGGTGCGTCATTGTCGAAGTAGCGCAGCACATAGGACTGGGCGGCGCTGACATCGGCATCGAAGGTGGTGCCGTCACGCTGGATCAGCGCCAGGCGGGCATCCAGCAGGCGCATTTTCAGGTTTTCGCGCAGGAAGAAGGATTGCTCAGGCGACAGCAGCAGCGCTTCGGGCTTGTCCATGCGGCGGATGTGCACCAGCTCGCCCAGGCTCTGGCTGATATCGGCCACCAGGCGCTCCCAGAAGGGGGCGCTGGCCGGCAGCGTCTTGGCGGTACGTTTGTCTTGCAGGCGATGTGCATCCACCACCAGCGGCAGGCTGTCGCTGGACAGCATCAGCCGGTCCAGCTTGACGGTCAGGCCGACGGTGTCAAGAT
>NZ_JAELTZ010000251.1:0-253 GCF_016429115.1 Aquitalea sp. ASV15
GATAAGCCGGGTCCAGCCCCTCTTTCAAACCGATGGCCAGCGCCTCCATATCACGCCCGGCCAGGCCGCCATAGGTGACAAAACCTTCCATCGGCACACAGCGCACCTGCACCGCCCGGCAGAGATCCTGTCTCTTATACACATCTCCGAGCCCACGAGACATTAACAAGGATCGCGTATGCCGTCTTCTGCTTGAAAAGGGGGGGGGGGGGGGGGGGGGGGGGGGGGGGGGGGGGGGGGGGGGGGGGGGGGG
>NZ_JAELTZ010000252.1:0-252 GCF_016429115.1 Aquitalea sp. ASV15
ATAGGCATCGGCCAGCAGGGACGCCCCGCATTGCAGGTGGGCAGCCAGCGCCTCCACCAGCGGCCAGTGCTCGCTATGCGCGTAAATATGTACCGGGCCGGCAAAGTCGCAGTGCAGGTGGGGCACCTGTCTCTTATACACATCTCCGAGCCCACGAGACATTAACAAGGATCGCGTATGCCGTCTTCTGCTTGAAAAGGGGGGGGGGGGGGGGGGGGGGGGGGGGGGGGGGGGGGGGGGGGGGGGGGGGGG
>NZ_JAELTZ010000038.1:0-37439 GCF_016429115.1 Aquitalea sp. ASV15
TCACACCTATCGGTTATTCTGTTTTTTAAAGAGCGGTGCAGGTCGCTGCGTTTCGTTTCCGTCGCTGCGTTGTCTGCTGAGGAGGCGAACTATACCGCCCTGCCCTACCCTCGTCAACACTTTGTGCAAAGAAATCTGCACATTCCAGCAAAATCCCGGCCCGCTGCACGCTAAGTAACTGAGCAGCAAGCAACTATGTCGAGAGGGTTTTATTACAGCTTTGCTGCAAGTACAGCGCAGCCGATGGATAACAGCCTGCGCCTGCCATGAAAACCGGGCGATCTGACGCAAAAAGCCGGCCTCATCCACCACACAGGCAGCAAAAAGCCCGGCGGGGCCGGGCTTTTTGCATGCTGCTCTCTATATAGATATGGATATGCTGATGACGCGCTACTGCAGCTTGCTTATTTGATGCCCAGCCTATCCATGCGGTAGCGCATGGAGCGGAAGGTGAGACCCAGCAGCTTGGCCGCCTGGGTGCGGTTGAAGCGGGTGGCATCCAGTGCCTTGAGAATGGCCTCGCGCTCGACGCGGTCGAGAAAGTCCTGCAATGGTTCGCTGCCGGCGTATTCGGCATTCTGTTCATCGTCGGACTGCGCGCAGGGTGTCAGTTGCAGGTCGAGTACGTCGACCTTGTCGTCGCCAGCCAGGGCGATGGCACGCTCCAGGATGTTTTCCAGCTCGCGGAAATTGCCAGGGTAGTTATACGCCAGCATGGCCTTGACGGCGTCCGGGGTCAGCCGGGGCCGGCTGTCGGCGGTGGCGAAGCGGTCGAGCAGTGCGCCGATGAAGCGGGGAATGTCGTCGCGCAGTTCGCGCAGCGGCGGCATGCGCAGTGGCAGTACATTCAGCCGGTAATACAAGTCCTGGCGGAACTGGCCGGCCTCGACCAGCGTGGCCAGGTCTTTGTGGGTGGCGCAGATGATGCGGACATCGACGGCTTCTTCTTGCGGGCTGCCCAGCTTGCGTACTTTCTTTTCCTGAATGGCACGCAGCAGCTTGACCTGCATGGCCAGCGGCAGGTCGGCGACTTCATCGAGAAACAGCGTGCCGCCATTGGCCTGCTGGAAAAAACCGTCGCGCTCGCTGTCGGCGCCGGTAAAAGCGCCCTTGCGATAGCCGAAGAACTCGCTTTCCATCAGGTTTTCCGGAATGGCGCCGCAATTGACCGGTACGAAGGGGCGCTCGACGCGTGCGCTTTGTTCGTGAATCAGCCGGGCGGCTTGCTCCTTGCCGGTGCCGGATTCGCCACTGATGTAGACGGCGGCCTGACTGCGCGCCAGCTTGTCCACCATGCGGCGTACTTCCAGCATGGCCGCCGAATCGCCCACCAGCCGCTCGACACTGAGCGGCTTGCCATTGCCTTCGACCTTTAATACGGATTTCACCAGGGTGCGCAGCTGCGCCAGGCTGATGGGCTTGGACAGATAGTCGAAGGCTCCGGCTTTCATGGCACGGACGGCACTTTCGGTGCTGCCATAGGCGGTGATGATGGCACTGGGAATATCCAGCGACTGGTCGGCAATGAATTGCACCACCTCGATACCTTCGCCATCCGGCATGCGCATGTCGGTAAGGACCAGGTCGAAGGGCTCGCGTGCCAGACGGGCGGTGGCTTCGCCGACATTGCCGGCGGTGACCACTTCCAGGCCCATCTTGATCAGGGTGAGCTCCAGCAGTTCGCGGATATCCGGTTCGTCGTCGACGACCAGCACGCGCAAGGCTTTCTTATTCATAGGCATGATGACAGCTTAAACGGAAAACGCCGCCCGGTGGGATGTAGTCGAGCCGGGCATCATTGGCCTCGGCCAGTTCGCGGGCGATATACAAGCCCAGGCCGGTACCGCTGCTTTCCGTGGTAAAGAAGGGCTCGAACAGGTGTGACTGGGCCTCGTCGTTCATGCCGGGGCCATCGTCGATGACGCGGATCAGCACTTGCGACTCCAGCTGGCTGATTTCGATCTGCACCGCCCCATGCACGCGCGAGGAGTGGCGCCAGGCATTGGCCACCAGATTGGACAGGATCTGTCCCAGGTGGCCACGGTCGAAATACACGCTGCTGCTGCAGTGAAAGGTGGTGAGGATGCGCCCGGCCGCTTCCGGCTGGGCCATGCCGAACTGTTCGAGAAAGTCGGCCAGGAATTGCGACAGCTTGATGGTTTCGGTCTTGACCCGGTCGCGCCGGCCCAGCATCAGCACTTCTTCCACCAGTCCGTTGATGCGGCGGGCGTTGTCGCGCACGATGCGGGTCAGCCTTTGCGTGGCGGCATCTTCCGCGCCTTCGGCCAGCAGGTCGCCGGCGTGGGAGATGGCGGCCAGCGGATTGCGGATTTCATGGGCGATATTGGCGGTGAGCCGGCCCAGTGCCGCCAGCTTGATGCGTTTGGCTTCTTCGGCCATGTCGGCCATGTCGCGCAGGAACATCACCACGCCACGCAGATCACCGGCCAGAATCGGCACCATGCGCCCGGCCAGCTGGCGGCCGCGCACATTGCGCTCGACAAATACCGGCATGGGCGAATGGCTGTTCAGGCGCCAGCGTTCGACAATCGGGGCCAGTTCCGGCAGCAGGATGCCGCGCTGCATGCCGGGGAAATAGCGTACCGCCTGGGCATTGAACTGGCGGACGGTGCCGGTTTCATCCAGCACGATGACGGCGTCGCGCTGGCTTTGCAGCACCAGCTCATTCAGCCGGTTAAGGTTGGCAATTTCGCCGCCACGGCGCGAGGCCAGTTCTTCCGACTCGCGTGCCACGCGCGCCAGCTGGTAGGTGACCATCGAAGTCACGAAGCCGGCCAGCGACAGCAAGCCGGTCTGGAACAGGTCGGCGGTACTGCCAAACAGCACTTCGTGACGGTAATGCTCGTAGCCCACGTAGCCGAACAGGCTGGCGGTGGCAATGGAGGCATAGAACAGGGCATAGCGGCCGGAGGACAGCAGGCCGGCCACCGCCAGATAGGGCAGCAGCAGCATGCCATAGCCGCTTTTCACCCCGCCGTTCATGCCCATCAGCAGCACGATCATCAGGATGTCCGCCGCAATGGCCAGCGACAGTTGCAGGGTGTGGGCGATCTTGCCGGTGCGCAGGGCAAACCAGCAGAGGATCAGCCCGGCATACACCGCCGACCACAGATAGAAACGCGCACCACCGTCGACCAGCGGCTGTCCTTCCGTGCCTTGCAGCAGGGACATGAACAGCAGCACCAGCAGCATCAGGGCGCGGAAGCCGTTGACGAAAGCCAGTGCCTTGCGCGGGGTCAGCGGCAGCGAGCGGTCCAGCATCAGGCGGTCTCGACCGAGGGCAGGTCAGTAATGGCGGACACGGTCCATTTCTTCGGCATCAGCTTGCCTTTTTTGCCACGCTTGGCGTCGAACTCGGCCAGTGCCAGTTTTTCGTCGGCCACCTTGCCGCGCACCGATACCGTGGCCAGCAGCGCCTTGTCGCCCTTGACCAGACCGATGGCGGTGACCGACTCCCCGGCCTCCAGCCCCATCAGCATCAGGCCACGACCCTTGGCCATTTCCTTGAGTTCGCCGGCGGGGAAGGCCAGCAGACGGCCATTGTCCGCCGCCGCCACCAGCCGCAGCGCCGCCAGATCGGCATGGGCGGCCACCGCCACCGGGGTCAGCACGCTTTCCCCCTCGTCCAGCGTCATGAAGGCCTTGCCTGCCTTGACCCGGCCCGCCATGTCGGACAGCTTGGCGACAAAACCATAGCCGCCGGAGCCGGCCACCACGAAGCGGGCCTCGTCCTTGCCGGAAATCATCTGCGCCGGCTTGGCGTTGTCCTGCAGGTCCACCAGCGAGGCCACCGGCACGCCGTCGCCACGCCCGGTGGGCACATCCGCCGGGTCGATGGTGTAGGCGCGGCCCTTGTTGTCCAGCACGATGACCGACCACACGGTGCGGGTTTCCACCACGGTGTGCAGGCCATCGCCATCCTTGAAGGCCAGCGCTGACAGATCGACATTGTGGCCGACGCGGGCGCGGATCCAGCCCTTTTGCGACAGGATGATGGTGACCGGCTCGTCGGCGATGGTCTGGGTGAGCACGGCGCGCTCGGCCGCCTTGATTTCACTGCGCCGCTTGTCGCCGTACTTGGCGGTGTCGGCCATGATTTCGTCGCGGATCAGCCGGGTGAGGGCGTCCGGGGTATCCAGCACATGGCGCAGGCCTTCGCGCTCTTCGCGCAGCTCGGACAGCTCCTTCTCCAGCTTGAAACCTTCCAGCCGCGCCAATTGGCGCAGACGGATTTCCAGAATGTCCTCGGCCTGCGCTTCGGACAGGCCGAAGGCTTTCATCAGGTCGGGCTTGGGTTCGTCCGATTCACGGATGACGCGGATGACTTCATCGATATGGATGAAGGCAATCATGCGGCCTTCCAGAATATGAATGCGCTTTTCCACCTGGCCCAGGCGATGCTTGAGGCGGCGGGTGACGGTGCTGCGGCGGAAATCGATCCACTCGGACAGAATGGCCTTGAGTCCCTTCTGCGCCGGGCGGCCATCCAGACCGATCATCACCAGGTTCATCGAGGCATTGCCTTCCAGGCTGGTTTGCGCCAGCAGGATGTTGATGAACTCGTCCGGGTCCTGGCGGCTGGACTTGGGTTCGAACACCAGCCGCACCGGGCACTGGCTGTCCGATTCGTCGCGCACGCGGTCCAGCAACGACAGCATCAGGCTCTTGAGGTTTTGTTGCTCCTGCGTCAGCGCCTTCTTGCCGGTCTTGAGCTTGGGATTGGTCGCTTCTTCGATCTCGGCCAGCACCTTTTGCGCCGACGAGCCGGGCGGCAGCTCGGAGACGATGACGCGCCACTGGCCACGCGCCAGTTTTTCCACTTCCCACTTGGCGCGCACGCGCACGCTGCCGCGGCCACCTTCATAGGCAGCCAGGATGTCGTCGAAGGGGGTGATGATCTGGCCGCCGCCGGGGAAGTCCGGGCCGGGAATGTAGTCCATCAGCTCGCGCGTCGTCAGCTCCGGATTGGCCAGCAAGGCCAGACAGCCGCGTGCCACTTCGGTCAGATTATGCGGTGGGATTTCCGTGGCCATGCCCACGGCAATGCCGGAAGCGCCGTTGAGCAGCACCATGGGCAGGCGCGCCGGCAGCAGGGCGGGTTCTTCGAAGGCGCCATCGTAATTCGGTACGAAATCCACCGTGCCCATGTCGATTTCGCCCAGCAGCAGTTCGGCAATGGGGGTGAGGCGTGCTTCGGTGTAACGCATGGCGGCGGCACCGTCACCATCGCGGCTGCCGAAGTTACCCTGGCCGTCGATCAGCGGATAGCGCAGGGTGAAGTCCTGCGCCATGCGCACCAGCGCCTCGTAGGCCGAGCTGTCGCCATGCGGGTGGTATTTACCCAGGATTTCACCCACCACCCGCGCTGATTTCACCGGCTTGGCACCATGCGCCAGACCCATGTCGCGCATGGCATACAGAATGCGCCGCTGCACCGGCTTCTGGCCGTCGGCCACTTCCGGCAGCGCGCGGCCCTTGACCACGCTCATGGCGTACTCGAGATAGGCGCGTTCGGCATAGACATCCAGCGGGATCCAGTCGCCCGTCAGCGCGTCGACCGGCGGAGCCGGTGGCGCAGGGGGAACCAGCATGCCGGCAGCGGGCAGCGCTTCGTCAAAGAGATCGTTACTGTTCATGGGGCAGGGCTTGCTTGTGTGATAGGGTTTCAGCTTGTTCATCTGCAGTGCCGCCCAGCTGCACACCGGCCATCAGCCGGGGAGGGCAGGGCACTGCGCCATTCATTATCGAGGGCAATTCTACTATGGCCAGCCTGTTGCAGTGGCAATGCCACCCGTTTGAGGGTTTTACCCCGCACGCACTGTATGAAATGCTGCAGTTGCGCGACCGGGTTTTCGTACTGGAACAACAATCCATCTACGGCGATGTCGACGGCGTCGACCTGCATTGTCACCACCTGCTGGGGCGCGACGACCAGGGCCGCTTGCTGGGCTATGCCCGGCTGATTGCCCCTGGCAGCAAATACCCGGATGCCGCCGCCATTGGCCGTGTGGTGCTGGAACCGGCCGCGCGTGGCAAGGGCCTTGGCAACCAGCTGCTGGCCGAGGCCGTGGCGCACAGTCTGCGCCTGTATCCTGGCGCACCCATCATGCTGTCAGCCCAGACTGCCGCCCAGGGTTTGTACGAACGCTTTGGCTTTGTCGCCGTGTCCGAACCCTATGACGATGGCGGCATCCTGCATGTGGACATGCGCCGCAGCACCCTGGCCGCCTAAGCCAGCTCAGGCTTGCCGTACTGCGAACAGGTCTTTCCAGCCGGTATAGGCCGTGACATACAGCACCGGAAACCACAGCAGCAGGCCCAGGCCCAGCGGCAGCAGCGCGAGAAACAGCAGCAGTGCCAGCATGAAGGCCGACAGCAACACCGCCGGCCAGTTGGCGATACCGGCGCGGAAGCTGTCACGCAAGGCCTGCCACGGCCCCAGGCCGTTCAGCACCACCAGTGCCGGAGCAAACCAGTAACACAGGCTGAGCAGAAACATCAGCGCAGAGGTGAGCAGCATGAAGGGGGCAATGGGGCCGCTGAGCTGTGGCAGCTCCTGCCCGGCCTGCGGCGCCGCCATATGGATGCCCAGCATGGGCATCAGCGCACTGAGCAGCATCATCGCCAGCAGCAGTAGTGCCAGATACAACATTCCCACATTCAGCAAGGGCCGCAGTGCCAGACGAAATCCGGCAAACAGCGCTGCCATTTTCAGCTCCACGCCCTGCTCGGCCTGTTGCGCCGCCAGCACAAAAGCAGCGGCAAAAATGGGCGCCAGAAAAAAGGTGAGCGGGGCGCCCAGCAGCGGAATGGCCGCCACGGCAAAGTGGATGAGCAAATAGCTGCCGGCCAGCAGCATCCAGGTCAGCGGCTGCTGCCGCACCAGGTAAAAAGCCTGCACGATCCAGCGCCAGCCCTGTGTGTAGCCCACTTTGCGTGCATCGACGCGTGCCGAGAAATCAGTCTGCATGCTTGTCCCTGTCTGAATGGCTGGTGGTGAAATGTGGAAAACATCCGCCGACTGTCAATGAGGCGAGGGGGTGGCGTCAAGCCCGCACACCGGCGGCACAGTGGCAGGGTGAGTCTGCCACCATGCCGTCACACCGGCACGGGGCATTGAAATTGCATGAAACTGGCGCACTACCTGCGCCGTGAAGGTTGCCGCAATGCGGCAAAATCAGGGATAATTCCATGATTTAGCGACGGTTAATCCATGCCAGCGCCATGCGCCGGCAGAAAATCACTGTCGTACCGGTTCTGTCCCGCCCCCTTTACTGTTTTTGAGGTTTTCCCGAAATGGTCACCCGAACCGAGCTAGCCAACGCCATTCGTTTCCTGTCTATGGATGCAGTGGAAAAGGCCAAATCCGGTCACCCCGGCGCCCCGATGGGCATGGCTGATATCGCCGAAGTGCTGTGGCGCGATCACCTGAAGCACAATCCCGCCAATCCTTCCTGGTCCAACCGTGACCGCTTCGTGCTCTCCAACGGGCACGGCTCCATGCTCATCTACAGCCTGCTGCACCTCACCGGCTACGATCTGTCCATCGATGACCTCAAGAACTTCCGCCAACTGCATTCCAAGACGCCGGGTCACCCGGAATACGGTTATGCACCGGGCGTGGAAACCACCACTGGCCCGCTAGGCCAGGGCATCACCAATGCGGTGGGCATGGCGCTGGCGGAAAAAATGCTGGCCGCCCAGTTCAACCGCGACGGCCACACCATTGTTGACCACAACACCTGGGTCTTCCTGGGTGATGGTTGCCTGATGGAAGGCATCAGCCACGAAGCCTGCTCGCTGGCCGGCACCTGGGGCCTCAACAAGCTGATCGCTTTCTGGGACGACAACGGCATCTCCATCGACGGTCACGTCGAAGGCTGGTTCACCGACAATACCCCGGCCCGCTTCGAAGCCTACGGCTGGCAGGTGATCAAGAACGTCAACGGCCACGATCCGGTGGAAATCGCCACTGCCATCGAAACCGCCAAGAAGGGCGACCGCCCGACGCTGATCTGCTGCAAGACCACCATCGGCTTTGGCTCGCCCAACAAGCAAGGCACCCACGACGTACACGGCGCGCCGCTGGGCGCAGCGGAAATTGCCGCCGCGCGCGAAACGCTGAACTGGCCGCACGCGCCGTTTGAAATTCCGGCCGAGATCTACGCGGCCTGGAGCGCGCGCGACAAGGGCGCACTGGCCGAGATCGCATGGAACAAGCAGTTTGACGCCTATCGCGCCGCTTACCCGGAACTGGCTGCCGAATTCGAACGCCGCATGCAGGGCGAACTGCCGGCAGCCTGGGCCGAAGCCCGCGATGCCGCCATCGCCAAGATCGTCGACGCTGCGCAGACCGTGGCCACCCGCAAGGCCAGCCAGATTGCGCTGGAAGCCTTCTCGCCCAGCCTGCCGGAATTTGTCGGCGGTTCGGCCGACCTGACCGGCTCCAACCTGACCAACTGGTCTGGTTCCAAGTGGATAGACGCTGCTGGCAACGGCAACTACATCAGCTATGGCGTACGCGAGTTCGGCATGGCCGCCATCATGAACGGCATGACTCTGCACGGTGGCCTGCGCCCCTACGGCGGCACCTTCCTGATGTTCAGCGAATACGCCCGCAATGCGCTGCGCATGGCCTCGCTGATGAAGATCAACCCGGTGTTCGTGTTCACTCACGACTCCATCGGTCTGGGTGAAGACGGCCCGACCCACCAGCCGGTCGAGCAAGTGGCCACGCTGCGCATGATCCCGAATCACCACACCTGGCGTCCGTGTGACACCACGGAAGCCGCGGTGGCCTGGGCCCATGCCATCGAGCAAAAGACCACCCCGAGCAGCCTGATCCTCAGCCGCCAGAACCTGCCTTTCGTGCAGCGTGATGCGCAGCAGGTGCAGGACATCGCCCGTGGCGGCTATGTGCTGCGCGATGCAGCCGATGCCAAGGCCGTGCTGATTGCCACCGGTTCGGAAATCGAACTGGCGCTGAAAGCACAGGAAGCGCTGGCCGCCGAAGGCATCGCCGTGCGCGTGGTGTCCATGCCCTGCACCAATGTGTTCGACCAGCAGGACAAGGCCTGGCAGCAAAGCGTGCTGCCGGCCGGCCTGCCGCGTCTGGCCATTGAAGCCGGTGTGCCGGACTTCTGGCGCAAGTATGTCGGTCTGGAAGGCGATGTGGTCGGCATAGCCCACTTCGGCGAATCCGCTCCGGCAGGCGTGCTGTTCAAGGAATTCGGCTTCACCGTCGACAATGTCGTCGCCAAGACCAAGAACATCATCCAATAAATAAAGCACAGGCCACCCCATCCAAAAACAAAGCAGGGGTGGCCTTATTTTCATGGTGTCTCCATTCTGACCCGCACCCGCGGGGAGGCACCAGACTTTCCGGGAGAGTAATAGCATGACCATTCGCATCGCGATCAATGGCTACGGCCGCATTGGCCGACAGGTACTGCGCGCCATTTACGAATACGATCTGCACAACGATTTCAAGGTGGTTGCCGTCAACGCCACTGGCGATCTGGCCACCAACGCCCACCTGACCAAGTTCGACACCGTGCACGGCCGCTTTCCGGCAGACATCGCTCATGACGAAGAAAACCTGCTGATCAACGGCGAGAAGATTCCCTTCTTCTCCACCCGCAACCCGGCCGAACTGCCGTGGAAAGCGCTGGATGTGGACCTGGTACTGGAATGTACCGGTGCCTTCACCAGCAAGGAAAAGTGCCAGGTCCACCTGGACGCCGGTGCCAAAAAGGTACTGATTTCCGCACCGGGCGGCGACGACGTTGATGCCACCATCGTCTACGGTGTGAACCACGATGTGCTGACCAGCGCCATGACCGTGGTGTCCAACGCCTCCTGCACCACCAACTGCCTGGCACCGGTGGCCAAGGCACTGAACGACACCATTGGCGTGACCAAGGGCCTGATGACCACCATCCACGCCTTTACCAACGACCAGGTGCTGACCGACGTGCGTCACAAAGACCTGCGCCGTGCCCGCTCCGCCACCGAAAACATGATCCCCACCAAGACCGGTGCCGCCAAGGCCGTGGGCCTGGTGCTGCCGGAACTCAAGGGCAAGCTGGATGGCTTCGCCGTGCGCGTTCCCACCATCAATGTGTCGCTGGTGGACCTGACCTTCAAGTCTGGCCGTGACACCACCAAGGACGAGGTCAACGCAATCCTGCAGGCTGCTGCCGAAGGCCCGATGAAGGGCGTGCTGGGCTTCAACACCCTGCCGCTGGTTTCTTCCGACTTCAACCACAGCACCGAAGCCTCCACCTTTGACGCCACCCTGACCAAGGTGACTGGCGGCAATATGGTGAAGGTACTGGCCTGGTACGACAACGAGTGGGGCTTCAGCAACCAGATGCTGAAAACCGCACGCGCCATGTTCGAAGCCAAGTAACAAGTAATCCGCCGGCCCGACAGGGCCGTGCTGCTGGAAACCGGCAGGCCGGTCATCACCGTCCCTGCCTGCCGGCTACCATGAACGACCCGCTGGCGCCCCGGTAGAGCCTCGCTCCCGCCCAGCCTCCGCCATGGTGGCGGCCCGTATTCGCGCTGCAGCTAGCAGCCTGCCGCCAGCCGTGCAAGCCCATACTGCTGTAATAAATACACTACTTGATCTGGTATCTGTTAAGCGTGCGGGCAGCCCGGTACAGTAGCTGACAGCAACAGCACCGCAGCAGGCCATCCCACCGGGAATGAGCTTGGCGCTCACGCTGTCGCCGCCCTGAACAACGGTAGTACGGCCTTCCCCACGAAGGCGGTCGCCAATTGCATCCAACAGATAAAAGCGAGCCACCGATGAAATTCAACAAACTGACCGAGCTGGATCTGGCCGGCAAACGCGTGCTGATCCGTGTTGACATGAACGTGCCGGTGAAAAATGGCGTGATCGGCGACGACACCCGCATCCGCGCCAGCCTGCCGTCCATCGAACACAGCCTGAACGCCGGTGCCGGCGTCATCCTGATGACCCACCTGGGCCGCCCTACCGAAGGCGAACCCAAGCCGGAAGACAGCCTGGCTCCGGTGGTGGAACGCCTGTCCACCCTGCTGGGCAAGCCGGTACGCCTGGTTGCCGACTGGCAAGCCGGCCTGAGCGTAGCTGCCGGTGAGGTGGTGATGCTGGAAAACGTGCGCCTGAACAAGGGCGAGAAAAAGAACAATGCCGAGCTGGGCCAGGCCTACGCCAGCCTGTGCGACGTGTTCGTCAACGATGCCTTTGGCACCGCCCACCGCGCCGAGGCCTCCACCCACGCCGTGGCCCAGTTTGCCCCCACCGCTTGCGCCGGCATCCTGCTGGCGGCCGAACTGGACGCGCTGGGCAAGGCCCTGCTGGCCCCGGCCCGTCCGCTGGTGGCCATTGTGGCCGGCTCCAAGGTTTCCACCAAGCTGACCATTCTGGAAGCCCTGGCCGACAAGGTGGACCAGTTGATCGTCGGTGGCGGCATTGCCAACACCTTCCTGCTGGCCGAAGGCAAGAACATCGGCAAATCGCTGGCCGAAGCCGACCTGGTCGACGAAGCGAAGAAGGTGATTGCCAAGATCCGCGCCCGTGGCGGCGATGTACCGCTGCCCAGCGACGTGGTGTGCGCCACCGAATTTGCCGAAAGCGCCGTCGCCACCACCAAGCCGGTGGCCGAAGTTGGCGCTGACGACATGATTCTGGACATCGGCCCCGACTCCGCCGCCGAACTGGCGGGCATCATCGCCAAGGCCGGCACCGTGGTATGGAACGGCCCGGTCGGCGTCTTCGAGTTCGACCAGTTCGGTAACGGCACCAAGACCCTGGCCCAGGCCATCGCCCAGTCGCCGGCCTTCTCCATTGCCGGTGGCGGTGACACCCTGGCGGCGATTGCCAAGTACGGCATCACCGATGACATCAGCTATATCTCCACCGGTGGTGGCGCTTTCCTGGAATTCCTGGAGGGCAAGACCCTGCCGGCGGTAGCCATTCTGAGCGAACGCGCCGCCTGATCGCAGTCATCACCACATGCAAGTGAATGGCGCGGCTATCGTGCCATTCTCCCCACCCTTGCCGGAGTACTGCCATGCCCTTGAATACCTGGTTGCTGTTTGTCACCACCGTGTTTTTTGTTTCCGCCACCCCCGGCCCCAACATGCTGCTGGCCATGACCCACGGCATTCACCATGGCGTGCGTCGCACCGCCGTGACTTGCCTGGGGCTGATGAGCGGCCTGGGCATCATCATGCTGGGTTCGGCCGCCGGCCTGGGTGCCTTGCTGGCTGCATCGGAACAACTGTTTTCTATCGTAAAATACGCCGGTGCCGCTTATCTGATTTACCTGGGCATCAAGACCTGGCGCGCGATACCGCAACCGGTAACGGAAGTGGCCGACGACGAAAGTATCCGCCACACGCCCTGGATGATGTTCCGCACCGGTTTTCTGGTGTCGATGAGCAATCCCAAGGCCTTTATCTTTTTCACCGCGCTGTTTCCGCAGTTCATGGATGCGCGCCTGCCGCAGGGGCCGCAGCTGGCGGTGCTGGCGGCCACGTTTTACGTGATCGAGGCATCCTGGCAGTTTGCCTATGCCAGTGGCGGAGCCCGCCTGGCCGGCTGGCTCAATAGCGCCCGCCGTCTGAAACTGGTGAACCAGGTATCCGGCGGGGCCTTTGTCGGTGCCGGCCTGTTGTTGTCCGGTGTGTCCCGCCATTAGGCGGCTTGCATTACCCGTATTCCTGATTGGATTGCCGCTGTATCCCGGCAGGCAGTCCCCGATTTGAAACCCATGCCGCCCAACCGCGGCATGACCTGAGGAGATTTTCATGGCACTCGTTTCCATGCGTCAGCTGCTGGACCATGCAGCCGAATTCAGCTACGGCCTGCCGGCTTTCAACGTCAACAACCTGGAACAGATGCGCGCCATCATGGAAGCCGCCGACAAGTGCGATGCACCGGTGATCGTGCAAGCCTCGGCCGGTGCCCGCAAATACGCCGGCGCACCCTTCCTGCGCCACATGATCCTGGCCGCGGTGGAAGAATTCCCGCATATCCCGGTGGTGATGCACCAGGACCACGGCACCAGCCCGGACGTATGCCAGCGCTCCATCCAGCTGGGCTTCTCTTCCGTGATGATGGACGGCTCGCTGAAAAGCGATGGCAAAACCCCGGCCAACTACGACTACAACGTGGAAGTGACCCGCACCGTGGTCAACTTCGCCCATGCCTGCGGCGTGTCGGTGGAAGGTGAAATCGGCTGCCTGGGCAGCCTGGAAACCGGCATGGCCGGCGAAGAAGACGGCGTGGGCGCCGAAGGCGTACTGGACCACAGCCAGCTGCTGACCGACCCGGAAGAAGCCGCCCGCTTCGTCAAGGACACCGGCGTGGATGCCCTGGCCATTGCCATCGGCACCAGCCACGGCGCGTACAAGTTCAGCAAGAAGCCCACCGGCGACGTGCTGCGCATCGACCGCATCAAGGAAATCCACGCCCGCATCCCCAATACCCATCTGGTGATGCACGGTTCCTCCTCGGTACCGCAGGAATGGCTGCAGATCATCAACGAATTCGGTGGTGAGCTGGGCGAAACCTATGGCGTGCCGGTAGAAGAAATCGTCGAAGGCATCAAGCACGGCGTGCGCAAGGTGAATATCGACACCGACCTGCGCCTGGCCTCCACCGGTGCCATCCGCCGCTTCCTGGCGCAAAACCCGAAGGAATTCGACCCGCGCAAATACCTGAAAGCCTCCACCGAGGCCATGCGCGATATCTGTATCGCCCGCTACGAAGCCTTCGGTGCCTGCGGTCAGGCCAGCAAGATCAAGGCCATCAATCTGGACACCATGGCCAATCTGTATCTGAAGGGCCAGCTGGCGCAGATCGTCAAATAAGCTGCCACCGCTGAATCGACCAACCCGCTGCCTGCAGCGGGTTTTTTCTTGGCCGCGCCATACTGGCCGACCGCAGCATGACCATCTCCCCCATCAGCAGCATTGGCGCAAGCCACGCCATTGCTTACACTGCAGCCATGGCCGATCTCTTATCTCCCCTGGAATGGTTTTTCGTCGTCCTGCTGGCCGTGGTGCCATTGCTGGGACTGGGTTTTCATCTGTGGATCATGCTGCTGGGACATGGCAAGGCCAGCACACAAGCGGAAGACAAGTCATGAAACTGAACATGGTGTATTTTGCCCGGCTGAAAGACAGCTTTGGCACCAGCCAGGAAAGTCTGGAAACCGACGCGACAAGCGTGGCCGAACTATTGGTGGAGCTGCGCCAGCGTGGTGGCAGCTGGGCCACGGAACTGGGCCATGGCAAGACATTCCGCGTGGCCTGCAATCAGGAGCTGGCCGGCCCGGACAGTGCACTGCGTGATGGCGATGAAGTTGCCATCTTCCCACCCGTGACCGGGGGCTGAGATGTCGCCCTTTACTGTAAGCGTGCAAAGCGGGCGCTTTGATGCCGGAGCGGAAATCGACCGGCTGTCGCGCAATCCGGCCTGCGGCGCAGTGGTGAGTTTCAGCGGCCTGGTGCGCGATTATGGCGACCGCCAGGATGTGGCTGCACTGGAGCTGGAACACTATCCGGGCATGACGGAAAAAGCCCTGCACACCATCATCGGACAGGCGCGGGAGCGCTGGCAGCTGCAAGCCGCCACCATCATCCATCGCATCGGTTATCTCGCGCTGGGCGAGCCCATCGTGCTGGTGGTCACCGCCTGCAGCCATCGCAAGGATGCCTTTGCCGCGGCGGAATTCCTGATGGACTTTCTCAAGACCGCCGCCCCCTTCTGGAAGAAGGAAATCCTGCAGGATGGCAGCGCCCACTGGGTGGAAGCCAAACACAGCGATCAGGCTGCCAGCGGCCGCTGGCAATGAGCTACACCGCATTGATTCTGGCCGGCGGGCAGGCCCGCCGCATGGGCGGGGTGGACAAGGGGCTGGTGAAGCTGGCCGGCCGGCCGCTGATCGCGCATACCTTGCAAGCACTGGCGCAACAAAGCCAGCCGCCACAACACATCCTGATTTCTGCCAATCGCCATCTGGATGAATACGCGGCGTACGGGCATCCGGTATTGCCGGACACACTGCCTGATTACCCTGGCCCGCTGGCTGGCTTGCTGGCGGGCATGCAGGCGGCACCGGACGCCACCCTGCTGCTGCTGCCCTGCGATGCGCTTGTTCTACCAAAGGAGTTTGCCGCCCGCCTGCTGACAGCCCTGCCGGGGCAACAGGTGGTCAGCGCCAGCGACCCGGCCCAATGGCATCCCAGCCTGCTGGCCTTGCAGCCGGGGCTGGCCGCTGCGCTGACGGCTTATCTGGCGAGCGGGGGGCGCTCCATCCGTGGCTGGCTGGCCGGGCTGCAACACCAGAGCGTGCACTTCGCGCAGAGCCTGCCCAATCTCAATACCCTGGATGACGTCCGTCAGCTGGAACGGCAGTGGCCGGCTGGCTGACACTGTCCAGCAGCCAGTGCTTGAACAGCCGGGCATTGTCGCTCAGTGATTTGTGGCGGGGATGGGCGAGAAAATCCACCTTGCCGCTGACAAAGGCAAACGGCCCCAGGCGCTTGAGCACCCCCTGCTGCAGCAGGTCATGCGCCATGAATTCCCAGCCCAGCCCTATGCCCATGCCTTGCAGCACCGCATTGAAGGCCAGCGTCACCTGATTGAACATCGGCACCCGTGCCGGCGGGGTATAGGCCAGACCAAAATGGCCGAACCAGTCATGCCAGTTGATGCAGTTCCAGGCCGAGGAGTCCAGCTGGATCAGCGGCAGGGCGGCCAGCTGCTCCACCTGGGTGACCGCCGGGTAGTCGAGCTGGGCGCTGTACACCGGGTAAACAATCTCGGGAAACAAGGGCTCGGCCGCCAGCGAACTCCAGCGCCCGTCACCATAGAAAATGGCAAAGTCGTACTCCGCCACGCTGGCCTCGTCCATGCTGTTGCTGGCGTGAATGTTGACGGTAATGTCAGGATGCTGCTGGCTGAAGGCCACCAGGCGCGGGAACAGCCAGAACTGCGCCACGGCATGGGTGCAGTTCACGGTGAGCGTGTGGCGGTTATGCTCGGCCTGCAGCCGTGCCACGCTGTGCAACAGCGATTGCAGCATGGGAGACACCTCGCGCTGCAGCGCCAGCCCGGCCGGCGTGGGCTGGATGCCACGCACCAGCCGCTCGAACAGCGGCAGCTTGAGCCAGTCCTCCAGCGTGCGGATCTGCTTGCTCACCGCGCTCTGCGTCACGCACAGCTCGGTGGCCGCCTTGGTAAAGCTGCCATTGCGCAGCACCGCCTCGAAATGAATCAGGCTTTCCAGCGGTGGCAGGTTCTTCAGATAACGACTCATGCCAGCTCCTCCCCATTGTGACCACCGCATGGTGGCATTCCCGATCCGCATCCTGTCATTGCCATCGCATTAATCCAGATGCGGCGATTACTGACAAGCCATTCCTGCAGGGAATGCGTCAATGCCGAGATATCCTTTGTCTGCCAGCGGGCTGCCGCTTAGTCTTGTGCTGGTAACGGGCAAACAGGAAACAAGCAGATGAAACAAGGTGTGGGATATGCCGCCATGGCCGGGGCCGTGTGGGGACTGGTGCTGATGGTGCCGCAGGTATTGCCGGAATTCAGCCCCTGGCTGCTGTGCGCGGTGCGCTTCAGCCTGTATGGCTTGATTTCCCTGCTGCTGGCGCTACCGCTGGCCAGCCGGCTGCGTGCGCGGCTGCAGCGCGAGGATGTGCTGATGCTGGCGCGGCTGTCGCTGGTGGGCAATCTGCTGTATTTCATCCTGCTGGCCGCCGCCATCCAGCTGGTGGGCATCGCCCCGGCTTCGCTGATTGTCGGCGTGCTGCCGGTCACCATCACCCTGCTGGGGCTGAAGGATGAGGGCGCCTTGTCGCTGCGCCAGTTACGCTGGCCGCTGGCGCTGGTGCTGGCCGGCATTGTCTGCATCAATATCGATACCTTTGGCGGCAGCCATGGCGGTGAGAGCAGCTGGGCACGGCTGAGCGGGGTGCTGGCCGCGCTGGGTGCGCTGGCAAGCTGGAGCTGGTTTGCCGCCAGTAACGCCCGCTATCTGCGCCGGCGGCCTTGCTTCGATAGCCATGAATGGTCCTGCCTGCTGGGCATGGTCACCGGGGTGATGGGGCTGCTGCTGTGGCTGGCTTGCCACTGGCTGGGCCTGCCCATGGTCAGCCATGCCACCACGGCCCAGCACTGGCAGCTGTTCTGGCTGGCCGCTGCCGGCTGCGCACTGGGTGGCTCCTGGCTGGCCAATGCCTTGTGGTATGCCGCAGCCCGCCGTCTGCCGCCCACGCTGTCCGGCCAACTGATCGTGTTTGAAACCGTCTTTGCCTTGCTGTATGGCTTTGTCTGGCTGCAACGCTGGCCACGGCCGCTGGAGCTGGCTGCCATACTGTTGTTACTGGGTGGCGTGTGCTGGGCGGTAAGGCGGCATGCCACGCCAGCAGAAGAGCAAGCCATGCCGGCCTGGCAGGGGAGTTGATTCCGGCGAGTGCCGCACAGAGACAAACCCCCTCTCGCTTTCCGGAAGGAAAGCGAGGCTCCTTTCTTCAAATTGGCAAGGCAAGGGCGGGGGGAAAGGGGAATAGATGGGAAGGCTGCGAAAGCAATATCTTAGTCGAAAGGCCCGGCTTTGCCGGGTCCAGTGCAATCGCACCAAATCACTTTATTAGCAGCCTGAAAAACGCTGCCAAGGCAGCGTTTTTTACTGAGAGAAACAAGCAGCTTACTTGCCGCCGGCCGTACCCAGCTTGGCGCGACGGGCCTTGACCGCATCGGCCAGGGTGGTGAGCAGCTTCTCGGTATCATTCCAGCCGATGCAGGCATCGGTGATGCTCTGGCCATAATTCAGCTCACAGCCGGGCTTCAGATCCTGACGGCCTTCCACCAGGTGGCTTTCCACCATCACCCCGAAGATGTGCTGATCGCCGGCGGCCATCTGGGCGGCCACATCGTCGGCCACTTCCATCTGGCGACGGTAGTCCTTGCGGCTGTTGGCATGGCTGAAATCCACCATCAGCTTTTGCGGCAGGCCCACGGCCGCCAGTTCGGCCGCAGCGGCGCGCACGTGCTCGGCGGAATAATTGGGTTCCTTGCCACCGCGCAGGATGACATGGCAATCCGGATTGCCACCGGTGGACACAATGGCGGAGTGACCGGTCTTGGTCACCGACAGGAAGTGGTGCGACACGCTGGCCGAGCGGATGGCATCCACGGCAATTTTCAGGTTGCCGTCGGTACCATTCTTGAAGCCCACCGGGCAAGACAGGCCGGAGGCCAGCTCGCGGTGTACCTGGCTTTCGGTGGTACGGGCACCGATGGCACCCCAGCTGATCAGGTCGGCAAAGTATTGCGGGGTGATCATGTCGAGGAATTCGGTGGCTGCCGGAATGCCCATGTCGTTGAGCGTCAGCAGCAGGCGTCGCGCCAGGCGCAGGCCGGTATTGATGTCGTAGGATTCGTTCAGGTGCGGGTCATTGATCAGACCCTTCCAGCCCACCGTGGTACGCGGTTTTTCAAAGTAGACACGCATCACCACCACCAGCTCGCCCGCCAGGCTGTTGCGCAGGGTGGAGAGCTTGCGCGCGTATTCGATGGCCGCTTCCGGATCGTGGATGGAACAGGGGCCGATGACCACCAGCAGACGGTCATCCTCGCCGCGCAGCAGGGCCGCGATGTCCTTGCGCGTGGTGTAGATGACTTCGGAAGCGGTTTCGGTAATCGGCAGTTCGTACAGATGGGCGATGGGCGGCAGTAACTCTTTGATTTCGCTGATTCTTACGTCGTCGGTCTGGCGTTGCATGTTTGTCCCTAGCTGATATCGTTTTTACCTTGCATAGCAGCAAGATACCCGTACCAGCCAAGGCCGACAAGCCCTTATGTACTTGACAAGCTCCGGCAAAAAAACAAAAAGCGCCATCGCAAGGCGATGACGCTTTGTTGGGCAGAACGCCGCAGAGTATCAGTCTGCGTACTGACGCTTCATGCGTTCGCGGCGTTCCTGGGCTTCCACCGACAGGGTGGCGGTGGGACGGGCCATCAGGCGGCGCAGGCCGATGGGCTCACCGGTGTCTTCGCAGAAACCGTAGGAACCATCGTCAATCTGACGGATGGAGGCCTGGATCTTCTGCAGCAGCTTGCGCTCGCGGTCGCGGGTGCGCAGCTCCAGTGCATACTCTTCTTCCAGCGTGGCCCGGTCCGCAGGGTCCGGGGTTGCTTCCTGCTCTTGCAAATGGTTGGCAGTGGCATTGGCGTTGATCAACAACTCCTGCTGCATCTGCAACAACCGGTCTTTGAAGAACTCAAGATGGTCGGCGTTCATGTAATCATCGCCTTCCCAGTTGAGAATATCTTGTTCGGTCAGCTTGGCCATAATTTTGGTGCTTCCAGCATGAGAGTTGGCAGACAGGCGAAGAAGATTACCCACGGTATCGGATTTGTGCAACTGCCAACGACAATTCACCTTCTTCGTCATCACCTGCTGCTGACAATCGGTATAGCGCCATTCCAGGCCGGTAACAAGCCTGTCACATGAAAAAGGCGGCCTGGGGCCGCCTGGTGCTACTGCATGATGCTTATTTTTGCGACAGAACCCACTTGACCAGGGTCTTGATGTCGGCATCGCTGACCTGGGAGTTCGGCGGCATCGGAATCGGGCCCCAAACGCCGGAACCACCGGCCTTCACCTTGGCGATCAGCTTGGCTTCCGCACCCTTGTCGCCAGCGTATTTCTTGGCCACGTCCTTGTAGGCCGGGCCGACCACCTTGTGGTCAACTGCATGACAGGACAGGCAGTTGTTCTTTTGTGCCAGTGCCAGATTGGCCATGGCCGGAGCGGCAGCAGTACCCAGCAGCAGGGCAGCAAGCAGCATTTTCTTCATCACGATTCTCCAGATCATTGAGGAAATTACACTACATCTTTTCAGATGTGGCAGAGCATGACAAATAAACATATTTGCTACATCGCCACCTTGAGTTGCATCAAGAAGCTGCTTTCCAGAAACTGCACCGGCAGCATCAGGATGACCTGGATGATCAGGAAGAGAATCAGCGGCGACAGGTCGACCCCGCCCACGGTGGCGCGGCGGAAGGGGCGGAGGAAGGGGCGGGTGAGCGCATCCAGCACCGGACTGAGCGGATTATAGGGATTCACCCAGCTGAGCACGGCCTGCACGATGACGGCACCCATCAGCAGCGTCAGCGACTGCTTGAACACATCCAGCACGGCCAGCAGCGTCAGCGCCAGCCAGGTTTCCGGTGCGGCCAGGGTGTACATGGGATTGAGCGCCAGAATGATCACGCTGGAAACCATGCTGACCAGCCAGGCCAGCAGCATGGTGGCACTGTCGTAGCCGCGCAGCGATGGCAGCAACTTGCGCAGCGGCAGCACGGCAAAATTGGTGGCCGCCATGACAAACTGGCACAGGGGGTGCTTGAACGGCGCCCGTGCCACTTGCAGGTAAAAACGCAGCAGCAATACCAGCACGAACAGGTCGGCGATGGTCTTGATCAGAAATTGCACGGTTTCCAGAAACATGAAGCTTTAATCCTGACTGAGTTGTTGGCCCATTTCGATGGAGCGGTCGCGGCAGTCCATGGCACCGGCGATGATGGCCGCCTTGACGCCTTCGGCCTCGAAACGGGCGATGGCGCGCTCGGTGGTACCGCCCTTGGACATGACATTGGTGCGCAAGGTAGCCACCGGCAGCGGACTCTGGCGCGCCAGCTCCACCGCACCGTCAAAGGTGGCCAGCACCAGGCGGCGGGCTTCGTCGGCAGCAAAGCCGGCCTGTTCCGCCGCTTCGATCATGCTTTCGATAAAGTAGAAGACATAGGCCGGGCCACTACCGGAAACGCAGGTAATGTCGTCGATGCCTTCTTCCTTGTCCAGCCATACCGTGATGCCGGCAGCCTGCATGATGGTGTCGGCATGCTCGCGGTCGGCAGCGCTGGTACCAGGGGCGGCATACAGGCCGGAAACCCCCTTGCCCACCATGGCCGGGGTATTGGGCATCACGCGCACGATGCGCTCGCTACCCAGCCAGCGCGCCATGGCATCGCAACGGATGCCGGCAGCGATGGACAACACCATGCCACCATTCAGGCGCGGGGCCAGTGCCTGGCACACTTCCTTGAGCTGCTGCGGCTTGACCGCCAGCAGCACGATATCGTCTGCCGACAGCTGTTCGGGCAGGCTGGCGGATGTGCTCACGCCAAAATCACGGGCCAGCTCGGCCAGCTTGGCGTCATTCGGGTCCACCACATGGATCTGGTGGCCGCCCTGCTGGTGAAGTCCGCCAATGATGGCCGTGGCCATATTGCCGCCGCCGATGAAGGTAATCTGCATTGCCTGTTTTTCCTCTTTGACTCTTGTAGGCGGGCCGGCCGAGCTGCAGGCCGCTTGTCCGCTGATGAATACCAGCTGATGAATGCCAATTTATGAATGATAGTGGCGCGCCCCGAAAATGGCAGTACCGACACGTACCATGGTGCTGCCCGCGGCAATGGCTTGTGCCATGTCAGCGGACATCCCCATGGATACAGTATCCAATGCAAGACCGGCCGTGCGCAATTCCTGTTGCAATTGCTGCAGCAGGGCAAACTGGCCAGCCAGCTTTTGCGCATCTTCGGTAGGCTCGGGAATACACATCAGCCCGCGCAGTTGCAGCCGTGGCAGCGCCGCCACCGCCAGTGCCAGCTCTTTAGCCTCCTGCGGGGCACAGCCGCTCTTGCTGGCTTCGCCGGATACATTCACCTGCACGCATACCTGCAGCGGCGGCAGGCTGTCCGGGCGTTGCTCGGACAGGCGCTGGGCAATCTTCAGCCGCTCGATGGAATGCACCCAGTGCGCGGTTTCCGCCACGATGCGGGTCTTGTTGGATTGCAGCGGCCCGATGAAGTGCCACTCTATATCCAGCGCGGCCAGCTCGCTCGCCTTGGCCTGCAGCTCTTGCACATAATTTTCACCAAAAGCCCGCTGTCCGGCGGCGTAAGCCTGTTGCACGGCACTGGCGGGGAAGGTCTTGCTCACAGCCAGCAGGCGGACGCTGCCGGTCTCACGCCCGGCGGCGGCTTCGGCGGCGTGGATCTGCTGACGGACGTGTTCGATGGCGTGTGCGACGGAATCGCTCATGGTGTTCCTTGTGGCGATGGCGGGCTGTCTCTACAAAGAAAACAGCGGGACCTGATGCTTAGATTGCTGTCCACATATCCTTTTGCAACAGCTTGCGCTTACAATCGCAAAAAACCTTAGCGTCATGCCCACCGCCGGGTAATCGTGGAGAAATTATAAATGGAAATTTCCGAGCTCTTGGCCTTTACCGTCAAGAACAAGGCATCGGACCTGCACCTGTCCGCCGGTCTGCCACCCATGATCCGGGTCCATGGCGACGTGCGGCGCATCAATCTGCCGCCGCTGGATCATCATGATGTGCACGATATGGTGTACGACATCATGAACGACTACCAGCGCAAGATTTTCGAGGACGAGTTCGAGTGTGACTTCTCCTTCGAGCTGCCGGGCATTGCCCGTTTCCGGGTGAATGCCTTTGTACAGAACCGCGGCATGGGTGCGGTGTTCCGCGTGATTCCGTCCAAGGTGCTGACGCTGGAACAGCTGGGTGCGCCGAAAATCTTCCAGGACATCGCCAGCTATCCGCGCGGGCTGGTGCTGGTGACCGGCCCGACCGGCTCGGGCAAGTCCACCACGCTGGCGGCGATGGTGGATTTCGTCAACGAGAACAATTATTCGCACATCCTGACGGTGGAAGACCCGATCGAATTCGTGCATGACAGCAAGAAGTCGCTGATCAACCAGCGGGAAGTCGGCTTGCAGACCCACAGTTTTTCCAATGCCTTGCGCTCGGCGCTGCGGGAGGACCCGGATGTGATCCTGGTGGGCGAATTGCGTGATCTGGAAACCATCCGCCTGGCACTGACCGCGGCGGAAACCGGCCACCTGGTGTTTGGCACGCTGCATACCAGTTCGGCCGCCAAGACCATTGACCGTATCGTTGACGTGTTTCCGGCCGGTGAAAAGGAGATGGTGCGCTCCATGCTGTCGGAATCGGTGCGGGCGGTGATTTCGCAAACCCTGCTGAAAACCAAGGACGGCAATGGCCGGGTGGCGGCCCATGAAATCATGATCGGCACGGCAGCCATCCGTAACCTGATCCGCGAAAACAAGATCGCCCAGATCAATTCGATGATCCAGACCGGCCAGCAACACGGCATGCAGACGCTGGACCAGTGCCTGCAGGAGCTGGTGCGGCGCAATATCGTGACCCCGAACGAGGCGCGCCAGAAGGCGGCATCCAAGGATGCGTTCTAAACTTCAGCAGGCAAGCTAGCCAGCCCGGATGGCCATCATGGAAAAAGACCAGGCATCAAAATTCATTCACGATCTGCTCAAGCATGCGGTGGGCAAGAATGCCTCCGATATCTTCATTTCCGCCGAATTTCCCCCGGCCATGAAGATAGACGGCAAGATCACCCCGGTGGCCCCGCAGCCGCTGTCGGCGCAGCACACCAAGGAACTGGTGCGCTCGGTGATGAACGACCGCCAGACCGAAGAGTTCGAATCGAAAAAAGAGGCCAACTTCGCCATCAACCCGCCGGGACTGGGCCGTTTCCGGGTCAGCGCCTTTATCCAGCAGGGCTGTGCCGGCATGGTGATGCGCAAGATCAATACCGAGATTCCCACTTTCGACAAGCTGAACCTGCCGGATGTATTGCAGGATATTGCGCTGATCAAGCGCGGCCTGGTGATTTTCGTCGGCGGTACCGGCTCGGGCAAATCCACCTCGCTGGCGGCACTGGTTGACTGGCGCAACAGCCACAACCAGGATCACATCATCACCATCGAAGACCCCATCGAATACGTGCATCAGCACAAGAAGTGCATCGTCACCCAGCGCGAGGTGGGCGTGGATACCGAAGACTGGGAAATCGCGCTGAAAAACACCCTGCGCCAGGCGCCGGACGTGATTCTGATGGGGGAAATCCGCGACCGCGAAACCATGGGCTACGCGCTGCAATTTGCCGAAACCGGCCACCTGTGCCTGGCCACGCTGCACGCCAACAATGCCAACCAGGCGCTGGACCGCATTCTGAACTTCTTCCCGGAAGAGCGTCACCAGCAGGTGCTGATGGATTTGTCGCTGAACATGCGCGCCATCATTTCGCAGCGCTTGCTGCCGATCAAGACCGGCCGCGGCCGGGTGGCGGCGGTGGAAATCCTGCTGAACACGCCGTTGATTTCCGACATGGTGTTCAAGGGTGAAATTGCCGGGCTGAAGGAAGTCATGGGCCGTTCACGCGAGTCGGGCATGCAAACCTTCGACCAGTCGCTGTTCGACCTGTTCGAAGCGGGCTATATCAGTTACGAGGATGCGCTGCGCAATGCCGACTCGATCAACGACCTGCGTCTGAAAATCAAGTTGTACAGTGAAAGCTCCAAGGGCCGCGATCCACTGGAAGGCATCGATCACCTGGATATCGTCTGAGATATGCCGTACAAACCGTGCCCGTCAGCACCTGCAGGGTGACGGACGCGCCGGCTGGAAAATAACTGATGTACCTTGACGAAAACACCACCGTCCTCATCATCGAGGACTCCCTCACCGTCCGCCAAGGGCTGCGCACCATGCTGTCCATGGCCGGCATCACCCGCTCCGATGCCGTCAGCAGCGCGGCAGAAGGGCGCGCACGCCTGAAGGGACGCCGCTTTGATGTGGTGCTGTGCGACTACAACCTGGGTGACGGCATGGATGGCCAGGAGCTGCTGGAGGCCCTGCGCAAGACCGGCACCCTGCCGCTGTCCACCATCTGGATCATGATTACCGGCGAGCGCAAATACGAGCGGGTGGTGGCGGCGGCGGAAATGGCCCCGGATGACTACATCCTCAAGCCCTTCAACTCCAATCTGCTGCTGACGCGCATGAACAGCGCGCACCGGCGCAAAACCTTTCTGGCGCCGGCGCACGAGCTGCTGGAAAAGGGCAATCGCAGTGCCGCCATCAACACGCTGCAACAGCTGGCGGCAGCAGCCCCCGGTCCGATGAATCGCATCGATGCCAACCGCCTGTGCGCCGAACTGCTGGTCAGCGAAGGGCGACAGGGTGAAGCACTGCATATCTACCAGGCGCTGCTGGAAAGCAAGGTGATTCCCTGGGCCAAGATGGGGGTGGCGCGCATTCAGGCCGACCAGGGCATGCAGGGCGAGTCCTGTGAGCTGCTGCGCGAAATCATCCAGGATGCACCGCTGTATACCGATGCCTACGACCTGCTGGCACAGAACCTGATCGACGAGGGCCAGTACGCCCAGGCGGTGGATGTGCTGGAGAAAGCAGTCAATATCTCGCCGCGCAATTTCCACCGGCTGAAAAGCTGTGGCACGGCGGCCCTGCGCTCTGGCGATCCGGAAAAAGGGGCGCAATACCTGCAACGCGCAGTGGAAATCGGCCGCAACAATAATTTCTTTGGCCCGGAAGTGCTGGTCGACCTGTTGCAGGCCTATTCCGAAACCGGCAATACCCAGTATATCGACCGCTTGCAGGCTGATATCAACGCCAGCCTGGCCGAGCGCCCGGAAGCGCAATTCACCCTGCTGACCTGCAAGGCGCTGACCGCACTGGCACAGCAAAGAGCCGAAGAAGCACTGGCGCAGCTGAAGCTGGCCGCCAACGACCTGCTCAAGTCCTTTGTCAATTTCGAATCGGCCCAGCGTTTTCTGGGCGCGGTGGTGCGGCTGCCGGAAACACTGCTCGAACCAGAGCTGCTGACAAGCTGGGCCCGCACCATCACCATGCGCTTTGCCTATAGCCGGCACGAGCTGGCCACGCTGCTGGAAATCGCCCGCAAGCATGCCCAGTGCAGCGAGCTGATCGAACACGCTTATGCCGAACTGCAGGAACAAAGCAACCGTGCGGTGGAACTGACCACAGAAGGCCGGGCCGCTGAAGCCGGGCGCATGCTGCATGAAATGGCCATGCGCCTGTACAACGAGCGTACCGGCATGAATGCCTGCGCCATTCTGTTACGGGTGCGCGAACAAATGCGCAAGAAAAACCAGCCAACCGGCGAATACGACCAGATGCTGCGCGAGATGCTGGACTGGCTGCCCAGAGACAATGAACGGGTGCAGGGCCTGCTCAGCCGGCTGCACGAACAGGATGGGGCAGAGGCCCGCTCGGGCTGAGCGCGCCGGCCTTCTTTACTGCCACATGCCGTTGACCCAGTCCAGCGCCTGGGTTTCCACCCGCAGCAGCACTTCCGGGTCATAGCCGGCCGGATGCGGCACGGCATCGTCCTCCAGGCTCAGCGTCACGCGCAGCAATTCGCCCAGCACATGGCGGCCTTCCAGCACCGCCTCTTTCAGGCTGTCCTCGATGGGCAGGCTGGCAATCACCTCGGCCATGGGCTGCTGTACCAGCACATCCACCAGCGACAGCATGCCGATCATGAAGGCACTGTCCCGGACATCAGGCCGCTGCGGATAGCAGGCTTCCGCCAGCAGTTCCATGATGCGGCCGCGGGTGGCCGCCAGCTCCAGCAGCGGGTTGCGCTGCGGCTGGACATCCGTGGCATGGCTGGCAAACAGCAGCAGCATCGACCAACGCTTGATCTTGGCCCGCCCCAGCAACATGATGGCCTCGCTGACCGAAGCCACCGGCCGGCGCGTGGCGACCGAGGCAGTCGAGCTGAGTTTCATCAGCATCAGCACCACGTCCGGTGCCATTTTCAGCGCCTGCGCCAGTTCTTCATTGTCGGCATCGCTCATCAGCAAGCCCAGCAGGCTGAGCATGGCATGCTGGCTGGCATTGGCCTGGCGGGTGGACAGCACGGTGGGACGGGCAAAGAAATAGCCCTGGAACCACTGGATGCCCAGCTCGCGGCACAGTTCGAACTGTTCCACCGTGTCGACCTTCTCCGCCAGCAATATGCCGGGGAAGCTGGCCAGATCAGCCACCAGCTGCCGCAATTGCAGCAGGCTGAGCGCCACCAGATCGATCTTGACGATGTCCACCAGCGGCAATAGCGCACGGCGGTCGGCATCCAGCTCCACCACATCGTCCATGGCCAGGCGGAAGCCCTTTTGCCGCAGCTCGGCCAGCCGTGCCAGCAAGGGTGGGGTCACCTGCACCGTTTCCAGTATTTCCAGCACCACCTTGTCGCACGGCAACACATCCAGCAGATCATCCATCAGCAAGGTTTCGCTGACATTGATGAAACCCAGGCGGTCACCCAGCACCTCGCCCACACCCAGATCGACAAAGGCATGGCGGATCACCGCCGTGGTGGCCATCACATCGTCGTCGACCCTGGCGACATTGGCCTGGCTGGAGCGGAACAACAGTTCGTAAGCCACCAGCTGCTGGTTGGCATCGACGATGGGCTGTCGCCCGAGATAACGGGTTGAATACATGGACTGGTCTGGCTGGAAAGGGTTGGCGCTATCGTCAGTGTAGGCGCGGTGCAGAGAGGTTAGCAGGGTTTTTTCTCTGATGATAATACAACAACGTTTACATCATTTGTAAGTATTATCAATTAATAACAATAACAATGTCATGATTGCCGCGCTTTTGTCAGAGCGGCTAACAAAATAGCGTAGCGGCCCTGGGACAAGGCGCGCCGGCGCAGACAGTACTCAGCGTACGGCAAGACGGCGCAACGCAGCAGCAGGGCTTTTGTCAGCCGCTCACAGCAAGCTGGCGGAAATAGCCGGCACCACCACGATCAGGCAGGCCAGCGGCCCGGCATAAAAAAAACCCGGCGTTGCCGGGTTTGTGCGTGGTAAGACTGCTCAGTGTTGCAGAATCTTCGACAGGAACTGCCGTGCCCGCTCGGAGCGTGCATTGATGTCGCCAAAAAAGGCATCCTTGTCGCAGTCTTCCACGATGGCACCCTTGTCCATGAAGATGACCCGGTGTGCCACACGCCGGGCAAAGCCCATTTCGTGGGTGACGCACATCATGGTCATGCCTTCCTGGGCCAGCTCGGTCATCACGTCCAGCACTTCGTTGATCATTTCCGGATCCAGCGCGCTGGTCGGTTCGTCAAACAGCATGGCAATCGGGTCCATCGCCAGCGCGCGGGCGATGGCCACGCGCTGCTGCTGACCACCGGACAGCTGGCCGGGGAATTTGTGGGCATGGGCTTTCAGGCCAACCCGATCCAGCAGCTTCAGGCCCTTGTCGCGTGCTTCTTCCTGACTGCGGCCCAGTACCTTGACCTGGGCAATGGCGAGGTTTTCGGTGATGGACAGATGCGGGAACAGCTCGAAATGCTGGAACACCATGCCGACCCGGCTGCGCAGCTTGGGCAGATCGGTTTTCGGATCGCCCACCGAGATGCCGTCGACAATGATCTCGCCCTTCTGGAAGGGTTCCAGCGCATTGACGCACTTGATCAGGGTGGACTTGCCGGAACCGGACGGCCCGCACACCACCACCACCTCGCCTTTTTTCACGCCGGTGGTGCAGTCGGTCAGCACCTGGAAATCGCCATACCACTTGCTTACATTGTTGATGCTAATCATCGCGCTCATACCGCCAACCTTTTTTGCAGACGCTTCACGCATTGCGACGCGCCAAAACTGATCACGAAGTATACCGCACCGGCAAACAGCAGGAATTCATGCGGCAAACCCACGACATCGCCCTTGGAACGGGCCGTATTGAGGAAGTCCATCAGACCGACCGCATACACCAGCGAGGTGTCCTGGAACAGGATGATACTTTGCTGCAACAACAGCGGCATCATTTTGCGAAAGGCCTGCGGCAGGATCACCAGCCGCATGGCCTGGCTGTAAGTCATGCCCAGGGCGTAAGCGGCATTGATCTGCCCACGCGAAATGGACTGGATGCCGGCGCGGACGATCTCGGAGAAATACGCCGCCTCGAACATCACGAAGGCCACCAGGCAGGAGGTGAAGGCGCCCACCGGGGTCAAATCGCCGGTCATCCAGCTCAGCACCATGGGCACCACCAGATAGAACCAGGAGATGACCAGCAGCAGCGGTATCGAGCGGAAATAATTGACATACCACTTGGCCAGCCGCGACAGCAGCGCGTTGTCCGACAGCCGCGCCAGGGCCAGCAGGGTACCCAGTACCACGCCGCCGCCCACGGCCATCACCAGCAGTTTGAGCGTCAGCGCCATGCCGTCGGCCAGGCCGGGCAGGGCGGGGATGATCTGACTGAAATCGAGGGCCATTATTTGCTACCTCCCATCATGCCGGGAATACGCACCCGCTTTTCCACCCAGGACATGAAACCCATCAGGCTCATGTTGAGCACAAAGTAGATCAGCGTGGCCAGGGTGAAGGCTTCGAAAATATTGGCGGAAAACTCGGCAACTTGCTTGGTTTGCGCCAGCAGCTCCATCAGGCCGATCAGGGACGCGACCGAGGAGTTCTTGAAAATGTTCAGGAACTCGCTGGTCAGCGGCGGAATGATGATGCGGAAAGCCTGTGGCAGCAGTACGAAGCGGTAGGTCTGCGCCGTGGAAAAGCCCATGGCCAGTGCCGCATTGTTCTGCCCGCGCGGCAGCGCCTGGATGCCGGTACGCACCTGCTCGCACACGCGGGCGGCAGTAAACAGGCCCAGGCACACCACCACCGACAGATAGGCCGAGGTGGCCGGGCTGATGCCCTGCTTGAACCACATTTCCAGCGGTGTGGGCAGCAAGTCCGGTACCAGGAAGTACCAGATGAACAGCTGCACCAGCAGCGGCACATTGCGGAACAGCTCGACATAGGTGGTGGCGATGGTGGGCAGCAGCTTGCCCGGCAGGGTGCGCATCACGCCCAGCACCGAGCCGAGTGCAAGAGCGATGATCCAGCCGGCCAGTGCCACGGCAATGGTCCAGCCCAGACCGGAAACAAACCAGTTCAGGTAGATTTCACTGCCGACACCGGTGGACTTGAAGAAGATGCCCCAGTCCCAGTGGTAATTCATGTTTTTCTCCAGATGCAAGCAGACGCAGGGGTCTGCTGCCGACAGCAGCATGCCTCCCGCCAACGGGAAGACATGAAGGCCGGGTGAAGTCCCTGCCTGCAATGAGCTTGAGCAGGCAGCCAGGGCAGACACAACGCCGCCTCCCGTGCTGCCGTTATAGCCGGTAGCACGAGGGGAAAACAGGCAGCAATTGAGCCGGCATCGGCCGGCTCAGCATCTGCACTACAGGAAGGAATCGCTTATTCGGCGGCCTTGTCGGTCGGCTTGGCGATCAGTTCCTTCACCACTTCGGACATCGGGAAGTTCAGGTTCAGGCCCTTGGGCGGAACCGGGCTGGTGAACCACTTGGCGTAGATCTTGTTCACTTCGCCGGACTTGTAGGTGGCCTTGATGGCATCGTCCACCACCTTCTTGAAGGCAGCGTCGTCCTTGCGCAGCATGCAGCCGTAGATTTCGAAGGACTGCGGCTTGCCGGTCACCACCCAGTTGGCAGGGTTCTTGGCCTTGGCCATTTCACCGTACAGCAGGGCGTCGTCCATCATGAAGGCAACAGCACGGCCGGATTCCAGCATCAGGAAGGATTCGCCATGATCCTTGGCGGAGATGATGTTCATGCCCATTTGCTTGTCGGCATTCATGGACTTGAGCAGGCGCTCGGAGGTGGTGCCGGCGGTGGTCACCACGTTCTTGCCCTTGAGGTCGGCAAAGTCTTTCACGCCGGAAGTCTTGGCGGTCAGCAGACGGGTGCCGATTTCAAAGATGCCCACCGAGAAGGCCACTTGTTTCTGGCGCTCGGCATTATTGGTGGTGGAGCCACATTCCAGATCGACAGTACCGTTCTGTACCAGCGGGATACGGGTCTGCGAGGTCACCAGATTGTACTTGACCTGCAGATTGGGCATCTTCAGCTCTTTCTTCACTTCTTCGACAACCTTGTTGGCCAGGTCTACCGAGTAGCCAATGGGCTTCTGGTTATTGTCGTAGTAGGAGAAAGGAATGGAGGCATCGCGGTTGCCCAGTACGATGACGCCGGAATCCTTGATCTTTTTCAGGGTGCCGGTCAGTTCGGCGGCCATGGCCGGGGTGCTGGCCAGAGCGGCCAGGGTTGCTGCAGAGATAAGACGGGTGCAAAGCTTCATATAAGTTTCTCCTGGGGTCCTTGATCGATCACTGCCCTTGGCCCGAAGACCGCGGACACTGCTGTTATAGGCTGGATAATCCAGCAACAGGATGGGCTTTGACCCTGGAGCAATGCGGCAAACCCCCGTTTGCCTGCCCCCAGCCAAATACCGGCATCCTGCTTACAGTCACCGCCTCTTTATGCGGGCGGCTCTCCCTGTATGACTGCACACCCCGACCAGGCCGGGGTGAAAGGTTTGCGATTCTGCGGCCAGTGGCGACAGTATGCAAGTGGCACTGCAACAAGTGCGGCCATATGGACCGCACTTGTCAATTGCTTGCGACAGTTCAGGCGGACAGGTGGTTCGCCATGCGCACGAAGTCTTCCACCGCCAGGTTTTCCGGACGCAGGCCGGGGTCTATGCCCAGCGCCTCGAAATCGGCCAGTTCCAGCACGCCTTTCAGATTGTTGCGCAGGGTCTTGCGGCGCTGCGAGAAAGCCTTGGTCACCAGCTCTTCCAGGGCTTTTTCGTCCTTGGCCACGCCGCAGCGGCCCGGCGCCGGAATCATGCGCACCACGGCCGAATCCACCTTCGGTGGCGGCCAGAAGGCATCCGGCGGCACATTCAGCACCAGCTCCATTTCAAAGCGGTACTGCAACATCACCGTGAGACGGCCGAAATCGGTGGTGGACGGCTCGGCCAGCATGCGGTCCACCACTTCCTTTTGCAACATGAAATGCATGTCGGTCACGCGCTGGCCAAAGCTGGCCAGGTGGAACAGCAGCGGGGTGGAGATGTTATAGGGCAGGTTACCGACAATCTTGAACGCACCCTCGCTAATGGAGCCGAAGTCGAACTTGAGGGCATCGCCTTCATGGATGGTCAGGCGTTCCGGCGGAAATTCCTTTTTCAGCCGGGCGATGATGTCGCGGTCGATTTCCGCCACATGCAGATGCGGCAGGCGCTCCAGCAGCGGTTTGGTGATGGCGCCCAGACCGGGACCGATTTCGATGACCACATCGTCCGGCTGCGGATTGACCGCATGCACGATGTTTTCAATCACGCTGGCATCTTGCAGAAAATTCTGGCCAAAGCGTTTGCGGGGAATATGTTGGCTCATGGAAGCTCGAAATAAGAATTGCCTGAATTGTAAACCCTCAGCGGCGGCCCATGCCAACCCGCTGTCGCATTATTCAGGCATGCAGCGCGGCCAGCACGCCCCAGGCCAGTACCAGATAGCGTGCCGCCTTGCCCACGGTCAGCCACAACAGGCTGGGCAGCCAGGGCAGGCGCAGCCAGCCGGCGGCCAGCGGCAGGGCATCGCCGATCAGCGGCACCCAGCTGAGCAAGAGCACGGCCGGGCCATAGCGTTCAAACCAGCGCTGGATGCGGGGTGACACTTCCTTTTTCGGCGCCACCCGTCCCAGCCACAGGCTGGTGGCGCTGCCGGCGCTATTGGCCACGGTGGCCAGCAGCAGGGCCGGCCACAGCCAGTCCGGCCACTTGTACAGAAAGGCCGCCAGCACCACTTCGGAATTGCCGGGCAGGATGGTGGATGAAGTAAAGGCCGACAGCACCAGCCCGCCCAGCGCCAGCCACACGGCCTGCATCAGATGTCCAGCTCCAGGTCCGGTTCGCCACAAGCCTGGGCGATGGCGGTTTTCAGCGTGCTGAAAAATTCCGCACCGTCACGGGCGGCCAGCCACTGGCCATCCTTGAAGGCAAAGTGGTAGCCACCGCTCTTGGCGGCGATCCACAGCTCCTGATTGGCGGCATGGCGGTTGACCACGATCTTGCCGCCGTCGTCGAATTCGATTTCCAGCACATTGCCATTGCTGACAAAGTCGGCATCCAGACCGGCATCGTCGATGGCATCTTCGATACGGCTGAAAATGTGGTCGGTCATATCCAGAAATTCGCTCTCGTTCATGTCGTCTCTTCCTTGAATAGCGTGTGCTAGACTGCCGATTTTGCCACACCGGACTGCTTTTTATGCTGCGAACCATGCTGACCTGCCTTGCCCTGAGCCTTGTCGTGACTGCCTGTGGCTATAAAGGCAACCTGTATCTTCCCAAGCCGGACCAGACCCGCAGCCATGCCTCGGCACCGGCGGCCGAGGCCAGACCCGCCCCCTGAGCGGCTCCCTTTACCGGTTTTTACCACCCCTGACAGCGCAGCGCCGACCCGTGCCAAGCTTACACTGGCGTGCCGTCGGTCTTGGCTGCCTTATCCTGCAGGATGCTATCGTTAGCTGATCTGGTGATTTGTCGCCGCCCCGTCGCCATCTAGAATGTTCTGCTGCAAGGACGAAAGCCGCCATGACCCGTTTTGCCCGCCATCTCGAACACCACACCATCGTCAATCCCTTTCCCGGCATCGTGAAGCTGGAAACGGCGCTGGGCCACCGCATCAAGACCCGCATCGGCTCCAACGAGAGCCTGCCTGATCCGGTGTCGCCACTGGCCGGCGAACTGGGCAAGGCACTGGCGGAAATGGCCAGGCTGTATCCCGATCCCTATGCCCATGCGCTGCGTGAACGGGCGGCCCGGCTCAATGGCGTGAGTCCGGCCGAGGTGCTGTTCGACACCGGGGCCGACAGCCTGATCCTGCTGGCGCTGCGGCTGACCTGTAATCCGGGCGATGCCGTGGTCACCACGGCCGGCAGCTATCCCAGCTTCCGCTACTTTGCCGAAGGCGTGGGGGCCCGCGTGCTGGAAGTGCCCTATTGCCAGCGCGGCCAGCACATGCGGCCTGATCTGGCACGGCTGGCCGAAGTGGCCCGTGCCGAACATGCCTCGGTGCTGTATCTGGCCAATCCGGACAATCCCACCGGCCATTACTGGCAGGCCGAAGACATCCTCACCCTGCGCGCCGCGCTGCCGCCGCACACCCTGTTGCTGCTGGACGAGGCCTATGTCGATTTCTGTACCGAGGCCGCCGATGCGCCGCCGGCGGGCATCCTGCCGCACACCTTGCGCCTGCGCACCCTGTCCAAAGCCTATGCCCTGGCCGGACTGCGCGTAGGCTATGCCATCGCCAGCGCCGACATCATCGCCAAGGCCGACCAGATCCGGCCGCAATACGCCCTGTCCAGCATTGCCCAGGCGGCAGCACAAATCGTGCTGGATGACCCGGACTACTCGCGCAAGCTGGTGGCCCAGACCATCACCCTGCGCCATCACCTGAGCCATGCGCTGTACGACCAGGGCCTGACACCGCTGCCCTCGCACACCAATTTCGTCTGCGTGGCCTACCCGGATGCGCTGCAGGCCGAGGCCATCCAGCGTCATCTCTTGCAATGCGGCATCGCCATCCACCGTCCGCAACACCCGGCGGTGCGCCACATGCTGCGCATCACCGCCCACCCGCAGGCCACCAGCGCGCGCGTGCTGGCCGCGCTGGCCGGCCAGCTGGACTGAGCGCCGGGCCAGACCGCTTCCGGGCAACGCCATCAGCCACCGTGCCTGCCAGCCGGTGGCTTTTTTGCGCCCCTCCAGCGGCTACTGACAACAGGCTGTCAGCAGGGGGCGCGCATGCTGTGAACACGGCATCCCGCCGTCCCCCTTTTGGAGCCACACCATGTCGCTGATTCACTGGTTTGAAATCCCCGCCGCCAATTTTGACCGTGCCGTTGCCTTTTACCAGCAGGTCTTGCAGTTGCAACTGAAGCAGGAAGACTGCATGGCCGATCGCATTGCCGTGTTTCCCGACAGCTCCGGCTGCATCATGGCCAGCCCGCGCCTGCCGGCCGGCGGCCAGGGTTGCCGTATTTATCTGGATGGCGGGCCGGATCTGGCCGCCACGCTGCAGCGGGTGGAGCGGGCCGGCGGCAAGGTATTGCTGCCCATCACCACGCTGGCAGACGGCAATGGTGATATCGCGCTGATGGAAGACAGCGAGGGCAATTGCATCGGCCTGCATGTGGAACCCTGAAGCAGGCAAGTCCGCTAGCGGATATCATGTCCTTTCCCGCCAGGCTGGCAGTCGTCCGCTGCCGCTTGCCAGCCGGCATACCAGGAGCAGATCCATGCCGTTTTCCACAGAGGAACGCCAGCAATTGCTGGCGCTCAAGGGCGTTGGGCCAACCGTCATCGCCAGGCTGGAGCAGCTGGGCTTTGACCGCCTGAGCCAACTGGCCGATCAGGAAGCCGCCGCCATCACCTGGCAAGTGGCACAAGCCCTTGGCTCCAGTTGCTGGCATAACAGTCCGCAGGCGCGGCAGGCCATCACCAGCGTCATCGCACTGGCACGGGAACAAGCACCCCGCTGCACATCAGGAAAGGAAGCAGGATGAAGTTTGCCTACACCATTGTTTACGTGGTGGATGTCGCCGGCTCGCTGGCCTTTTTTGAAGAGGCATTCGGCTTTGCCCGGCGCTTGCTCACCCCGGAAGGCGACTATGGCGAGCTGGACACCGGCGACACCACGCTGTCCTTTGCCAGCAAGTCACTGGCCCTCAGCAATCATCCCGCGGGCTTTCGCTTTGCCGATGATGGCGCACTGCCACTAGGCGTAGAGATTGCCCTGGCCACCGAGGATGTCGCCGCCGCACATCAGGCGGCACTGGTTGCCGGCGCTCACGAGCTGGCTGCACCGCAGCTCAAACCCTGGGGGCAGACCGTGTCTTTCCTGCGCTGCCCGGACGGCATGCTGCTGGAGCTGTGCAGCCCGCTGCCGCACTAAAACCGGACCCACACCATGCGCCGTGCCGACCGTCTGCTGCAAATCCTGCACCTGCTGCGTGGCCGCCGCCGCACCACGGCAGCACAGCTGGCCGCCTGGCTGGAAGTGTCGGTACGCACCGTCTACCGCGACATGGCCGACCTGCTCGCCAGCGGTGCGCCGCTCAATGGCGAAGCCGGCACGGGCTACTGGCTGGAAGCAGGCTTCAGTCCGCCGCCACTGAGCTTTTCTGCCGAAGAGCTGGCGGCGCTGGAAGTGGGCGCACGCATGCTGGCCGGCTGGACCGATACTGCCACGGCCACGGCAGCCGCCAGCGCACTGGCCAAGATTCACGCGGTACTGGGCTCGGCCGGACTGACGCCGGCACCACTGTTTGTGCCGCAGCATCACGACTATCCCTGCGAGCGGCTGGCGGCCTTGCGCACGGCCATACTGGCCGGCCAGGCATTGGACATCGATTATCAGGATGAAGCAGGCCATGCCAGCCAGCGCTGCGTCTTGCCACTGGGCCTGTTTTTCTGGGGGGATCGCTGGACGCTGGCGGCCTGGTGTCAGCTGCGCCAGGATTATCGCCATTTCCGCGTCGACCGCCTGCAGCACTGGCAGCCGGTCACCGCCAGCTGGCCGCCACACATTTCGCTGGATGGTTTTTTGCAGGCCGCACAGGCCGGCACGGCCAATCGCCAGCAACTGGCGCAAACCACCCATCAGTCCTGGCACCGTGTCTAGTGGCCTGCGCATGACAATTACCATCACAACAGCATAATGGCTGGCTATAGTAAGAACTCGGGAGAAGTGTTGCCGGGGAAATAGGCATGAATCTAGAAGATGCCCTGCTGCTCCATTTCGAATTAAAGCTGGAACTGCGCACGGCCATGCTGGAGGGCAGGCAGCTGGATGCCGCGCAGATTGGCGACTGTTGTGGCTGCGAGCTGGGTCGCTGGTTGCAGGATGAAGGCAGGATCAGCTGCGCGCGCTATCCGGCCTATCAGCAACTGCTGGAAAACCACCGCGACTTCCATCTGGAAGCGGCGCGGGTGGCCGAGCTGATCAACCAGGGCCAGTTCGATGCCGCCCGCGAGGCACTGGCGGTGGGGCCATCGCGCTACAGCCAGCTGTCCTCTGCCGTGGGCAGCGGCATTGCCGAGCTGCGCAAGCGGCTGTTCCAGCAATTCAGCGGCTAGCCGCCTTGCAGCAAGGCCAGTAGCGCCGCGCCATCCAATCTGGCTGCCAGATCACCCCCTGCCAGCAGGCTGTCGGCCAGCGCGCGTTTTTCCGCATGCAGGGCGACGATTTTCTCTTCGATGGTGTTTTCCGCCACCAGCCGGTACACCGTCACCGGCCGCTGCTGGCCCATGCGGTAGGCGCGGTCGCTGGCCTGGTCTTCCACCGCCGGGTTCCACCACGGGTCCAGATGAATCACATAGTCCGCTGCGGTGAGGTTCAGCCCGGTGCCACCGGCTTTCAGGCTGATCAGGAACACCTCGCCCACACCAGCCTGGAAGGCATCCATGCGTGCCTTGCGCTGCTTGCCCGGTGTGGCACCGTCCAGATACTGGTAGGCAATGCCTTGTTCGTCCAGCCATTGCCGGGCGAGGGCCAGATGATCGACAAACTGGCTGAACACCAGCGCCTTGTGGCCGTTGTCCAGCAGCTCGGTCA
>NZ_JAELTZ010000253.1:0-252 GCF_016429115.1 Aquitalea sp. ASV15
CCCCCCCCCCCCCCCCCCCCCCCCCCCCCCCCCCCCCCCCCCCCCCCCCCCCCCTTTTCAAGCAGAAGACGGCATACGCGATCCTTGTTAATGTCTCGTGGGCTCGGAGATGTGTATAAGAGACAGCCGCTGACCACCACCGCGCCGCTTTCGGTCTTGTTGTAGACGTGATCGCTGCCGGCACCATCGTTGCCGATGCTGATGCTGGCGGCGGTGTTGAGGCTTTCGCCCGGCTGACCCGTGCCGGTGTCG
>NZ_JAELTZ010000254.1:0-252 GCF_016429115.1 Aquitalea sp. ASV15
CACCCGTCCGCTCGATCTCAAGCACGGTCTGGTCAACCTGACCCACGGCAGCGGCGGCCGTGCCATGGCCCAGCTGGTGAGCGAGCTGTTTGCCGCTGAATTTGCCAACGACTGGCTGGCCCAGGGCCTGTCTCTTATACACATCTCCGAGCCCACGAGACATTAACAAGGATCGCGTATGCCGTCTTCTGCTTGAAAAGGGGGGGGGGGGGGGGGGGGGGGGGGGGGGGGGGGGGGGGGGGGGGGGGGGGG
>NZ_JAELTZ010000039.1:0-37334 GCF_016429115.1 Aquitalea sp. ASV15
GCCTTCCCATCCCGAACAGGACCGTGAAACGCCTTAGCGCCGATGATAGTGTGGCATTCGCCATGTGAAAGTAGGACACCGCCAGACTCCCCTTTGAAAGCCCAGCTCAACAGAGCTGGGCTTTTTGCATTGGGGATGGCTCTGGTGTTGATGTCATTGCATAAGCCGCCTGCGGGCGGCTTTATTGCGTCTGAAGAAGCGAAGGCTAAGCAGTACTACGCTGTAACGGATGGCTGGCTGACGTTACAATACGCAATCTTTGCTCTTCTGGCCGCCGTGCAGGCGGCATTTTCCTGTTGCTAGCCCGGAAAGACTCCCTTGGCCGAATTCCTGCGTAAACGATTGCACCTGTTTGTTCTGTTGTGGCTGGGTGTGGCGCTCATGGTCGGAATCCAGTGGGCCATGTCGGAGTACCAGCGCATACAGGAAGATTTTGATCGCAGCGCCAGACTGGCGCATGGCGTGATTGCGCGCAAGCTGGATCAGAATGAATCGGTGCTGGCCGCCCTGGATGCGCTGCTGATGACGCGGCAGAAATTCGACATGCCTGTTCTCAAGGCGTTTTCTCACCAGATTCTGTCGCATTATCCCCAGTTGTATACCGTGGAGTTTTTCCAGCATGTGAACCGGGATAACCGGCAGGCGTTTCTGGATGAAATGCAGCAGCGCTTTGGCGCGACCTTTTTTATCCGTGATTTCGATATCGCCGGTCGGCGCAGCTGGGTGCCGGCACCGGTGCGTGACCAGCATCTGGTCGTGACCATGATAGAGCCGGACATTCCGGCGGCCAGCTCGGTATACGGCTTTGATGTGTTGCATGAGCCGCGGTTTGCCGCGCAGATGCGCAAGGCGATAGAGAGTGGCCACAAGCTGGCATCGGCACCGTTTGACCTGTATGAAGGTGGCCGGGTCTACCTGCTGATGCAGCCGGTGTTTTTGGGGGCGAATGGGGCTGCCGGAGCGGCTGGGCGCGGCCAGCTGGTTGGTGTGGTGGCGCTGGTGGTGTACTGCGAAAAACTGTTGAATATTTCGCCGGCGGAAGGGGTGCCGGCAGAGCTGGATTTGTCGATTCTGACGACGGACAGCAGCAGTACCATTTTCAATGCCCGTGGCAAGCATAGCGATGCCGGGCACTGGCTGCCGGCCTTGTCTCGGCTTGAGCTGAGCCTGCCACTGGTGAGCGAATCGCAGCCTTTTGTGCTGCGGGTCGGCAAGGATGTGCTGCTGAGTGATTTCAAGCTGGGTGGCCTGCTGCTGCGGGAGGGGCTGATCTTGTCGCTGGTGATTTCGCTCTGGCTGATCTATAGCCAGCGGCAGGCGATGAAGAGGGCGCAAAGCCAGGCGGATGAGGCGATCTTTTTGCAGAGCGAGCGCGCCGCGGTCACCCTGAACGCGGTGCACGACGGCGTGATCACGCTGGATCCGCAGCAAAAGATCGAGATGGCCAATCCGATGGCGCTGACCCTGCTGGGCATGAGCCGGGAGGAGGTGATCGGCCAGCCTTTCCTGAATGTATTCCGGCTGATTGGCGAGCTGTCTGCCGAGCTGGCCGAAGACCCGGTCAGCGAGTGTTACCGTGCGGCCCACACCGTGGAACTGCCGGAGCGCATGCAGCTGGCTACCGCCAAGGGCCATGTGCGCCTGGTGGAAGGGGCGATTGCCCCCTTGTTTTCACGCAATGGCAGCCTGACCGGCGTGGTGTGCGCGCTGCGCGATATGGGGCCGGTGCGGCAGCGTGCGGCCGAGGCCCTGGAGGCCAGCGAGCTGCGGGTGAAGGAGCACCTGGAAAAGCTGTCGCATGTGGCGCGCCTGCATACCATGGGTGAAATGGCTTCCGGCATTGCGCATGAGGTGAATCAGCCACTGACTGCCATTTCCAATTACTGTCAGGCGTCCTTGCAGCTGCTGGAGTTTGGCGAAGACAGCCGTCCGCAGGTGGAGTCGGCACTCAGGCTGGCGGTGGCGCAGGCTGACCGCGCCGGGGAAATCATCAAGCGTTTGCGCGCGCTGGTGAGCAAGCGGGCGATGGAAATCCGGCTGATCGACCTGAATCAGGTTGTGGGGAACTGCATGTTTCTGGCGGAGTACGACCTGAAAGAACGTGGCATCGAGATGGTGCAGTTGCTGTCGGTCTACCCGATGGCGGTGATGGCCGACAGTATCCAGATGGAGCAGGTGGTGCTGAACTTGCTGTCCAATGCCATGGATGCGCTGCGCGATGAGCCGGTGATGAAGCGCCATATCATCATTCATACCCGGCGCGAGGGCAAGAAGGCCATTCTGGAGGTACGCGATACCGGGCGCGGCATCTCGCCGGAGTCGCTGGAAGTGCTGTTCCATCCCTTCTTTTCGACCAAGCAGAACGGCATGGGCCTGGGTTTGTCGATTTGCCAGACCATTGTCGAGCAATATGGCGGGCTGATCTGCGCTGAAAACATTCCGGCCAGCGGTGCCTGCTTCCGTATTGAATTGCCCCTGTCACAGACGGTGACCGCGCCGGAGCAGGCGCCTGCCGCCGGCTGAGCCGAATCCAACATCAAAAAAAGAGCCGCATTGCGGCTCTTTGGCTTGGTGGGTATGGCGTGGGTGGATCAGCGCGGCTCCACCACCACCTGCGTGCGCTGGGCGCGTTCTTCGCGGGGGGTGATGCCAAAGTGATTGCGGTAGGTGCTGGAGAAGTGCGGGCCACTGGAAAAACCGCAAGCCAGGCCGATCTGCACAATGGACTTGCTGGTTTGCTGCAGTAACTGGCGTGCCCGGCTCAGGCGCAGTTCCAGATAGTATTTGGACGGCACCGTGCTGAGGTATTGCTTGAACAGCCGTTCCAGCTGACGGCGCGACACGCCGACGTAGTAGGCGATGTCATCGGTGGTCAGCGGTTCTTCGATATTGGCTTCCATCAGGCTGACGGCCTCGGTCAGCTTGGGCTGGCTGCCGCCGATGCGCGTAGCCAGCGGAATGCGCTGGCGTTCGTTGCCAGGGCGTACCCGTTCGATGCTGAACATTTCCGACAGGCGCGCGGTAAATTCATGTCCATGCAGGCTGCCGACCAGCGACAGCATGAAGTCCAGCGTGGCTGCGCCGCCGGCGCAGCTCATGCGGCTGCGGTCGATTTCGTACAGATTGGACGAGACGATGACCTCGTGGAACTCCTCGGTAAAGCGGCTGATTTCCTGCCAGTGGATGGTGGCACGAAAGCCGTTCAGCAGGCCGGCGCGCGCCATCCAGTAGCTGCCGCAGCCAATGCCGGCGATGGGCAGCTTGTCGGTATGCAGGCCGCTGATGCTTTTGAGGAATTCGTCCAGGTTGACTTCAATGGTGATGTCGTCGGCCAGCACGAACAGGCCGTCCAGCTTGGGCGCATAGGCCAGCGGCAGATCCACCGGCAGTTTCAGGCCGTTGGACATGGCCACCGGCAGGCCGTTGAGGGAGAGCGGCAGGAATTCGTACAGCTTTTTTTCGGCCAGCTGGTTGGCCCGGGTCAGCACTTCGCTGGCAATGGCAAAATCGGCCATGGAAGCGTGCGGAAGCAGGAGAAAACCGTAGCGTAACGGTTTGGCAGCGTGCATTGGATGACCCATGTTTTCCAAAAAAAGTGAGCACTATACCAAAAAAGCAGGTCATGCCGTGCTTGGCATGACGCTGCTATCTGCAGGCATTGTACGATTTATTTAAGGCTGCCGGAGAGGAATTGTGCAAGCCGCTCGCTTTGTGGATTGACCAGCACTTGCTTCGGGTTGCCTTGCTCTTCGATTTTGCCTTTGTGCAGGAAAATCACGTGGTTGGACACCTCGCGGGCAAAGCCCATTTCGTGGGTCACCACCACCATGGTGCGGCCTTCGCGCGCCAGGTCCTGCATCACCCGCAGTACTTCGCCCACCAGTTCCGGGTCCAGTGCCGAAGTCGGTTCGTCAAACAGCATCACTTCCGGTTCCATGGCCAGGGCACGGGCAATGGCCACGCGCTGCTGCTGGCCGCCGGACATATGGGAGGGGTATTTGCCTTCCACATCTTTCAGGCCCACCTTGTCCAGGTATTTGCGCGCACGGGCGATGGCTTCGTCGCGGGAGAGGCCCAGTACGTGGATGGGGGCCTCGATGATGTTTTCCAGCACCGTCATGTGTGCCCACAGATTGAAGTGCTGGAATACCATGGCCAGTTTGGTGCGGATGCGTTCCAGCTGCTTGTGGCTGGCGGCACGCAGGGCGCCGGTTTTCTTGTCGGCCACCAGTTGCAGCTCTTCGCCGCCCAGCTGGATCTGCCCGCTGTTGGGGTGTTCCAGCATGTTGATGCAGCGCAGGAAGGTACTCTTGCCCGAGCCGGAGGAGCCGATGATGCTGATGACGTCGCCGGCATGGGCGGTCAGCGATACACCCTTGAGTACTTCGTGGTTGCCATAGCTCTTGTGCAGGTCGGCAACGCGCAGTTTGATGTCGGTGGCTGGTGCCGCGTCGGTATGTTTCATGCTTGCAACCCTTGTCTTAAGGTTTCATCTGCCGCAGTGGGATGGCGGCCATTGCTGAAAGAGGGCGGCGCCATTGCCGCCCACGCTGTCAATGCTTGCGCGGGGCCAGATAGGCCAGCCAGCGTTGCTCTGCCTGCTTGAATAGCCAGACAAACAGAAAAGTCAGTGCCAGATAGATGGCGCCGGCCACCAGGAAGGGCTCGAAAGCCATATAGGTGTCGCTGTAGATGCGCCGGGCCACGCCGGTGATGTCGGCCAGCGTCACCAGGCCGGCCACTGCCGTGCTTTGCATCATCATGATCACCTCGTTGCTGTAGGCCGGCAGGGCACGGCGCAGTGCAGACGGAATCACGATGCGGCGCATCATCAGCCATTTGCTCATGCCCATGGCGCGGGCGGCTTCGATCTCACCCCAGTGGGTGGTACGGATCTGCCCGGCGATGATTTCCGTGGTATAGGCTGCCGTGTTGAGCGTGAAGGCGAGAATGGCGCAGAACCAGGCATCCTGCAGGTATTGCCACAGCCAGCTGGCACGCACGGCGTCAAACTGCGACAGGCCGTAATAGATGATGAACAGCTGTACCAGCAAAGGCGTGCCGCGGAATATATAGGTATACAGCCAGACGCTGCCGGACAGCAGGCGGTTTTTCGATACCCGGCCCAGTGCCAGCGGAATGGCCAGCAACATGCCCAGCAGCAGCGAGGCGCCCAGCAGTTGCAGCGTCATCACGATGCCGTCGCTGGTGCTCAGCAGTGGCTGGCCATCCGCTCCGCCCAGAAAGGCCGGCAGCTTTTCCAGAATAAGATGAAAGTCGATCACAGGCCGTTCTCCTTCAAGCCAGTGGAATAACGGCGCTCCAGCATGCCCAGCAGGATATTGGACACGCTGGTGATCACCAGGAAGATTAGCGCTACCAGCATGTAGACGGTAAACGGCTCCTGGGTATTGGACTTGGCGGCATCGGCGCGATACATCACATCATTCAGGCCGATGACCGAGACCAGCGCGGTGGATTTCACCAGGACCAGCCAGTTATTGGTAAAGCTGGGCAGGGCAAAGCGCACCATTTGCGGAAAGGTGATGCGCAGGAAGATGCGCAGCGGTCCCATGCCATAGGCGGCACCGGCTTCCATCTGTCCCTTGGGTACGGCCATGATGGCGCCGCGAAAGGTCTCGGTCATGTAGGCACCGAAAATGAAGCCCAGCGTCAGCACCCCGGCGATAAAGGGGTCGATGTCCGGCGCTGCCCAGCCCATGGCGGTGGCCGCATCGTTCAGCAGCATCTGCACGCCGAAGAACAGCAAAAACATCCATACCAGGTCGGGCACGCCGCGCACCACGGTGGAATACAGCTCGGCCAGTGTGCGCAAGGCTTTGGACGGGGCCATCTTGAACATGGCACCAATCAGGCCCAGTAGCACCGAAACGGCCAGCGCCGCCGCCGCCAGCTTCAGCGTCAGCACCGCTCCATCGAGGATGCTGGGAAGATATCCGTGTAAAAACATGTACTACCCCTGTGTTTCCCGGGAAGGGACGGTGACGGCAGTGGCTGCCGTCACCACCGCAACGGTTTATTTGCCGTAGATGTCGAAGCTGAAGTACTTCTTCTGGATCTTGTCGTAGCTGCCGTCGGCGCGAATCTGCTGCAATGCCTTGTTGATGCGGGCCAGCAGGGCCTGGTCGGACTTGCGCACCGCCACGGCCGCGCCTTCACCGAAGTATTTCACCTCGTTGTATTCCGGCCCGACAAAGGCATAGCCCTTGCCGGACGGCGTCTTGATGAAGTCGGACTCACCCACCGCGGCATCGACAAAGCTGGCATCCACACGGCCGGCCTTCAGGTCGAGGAAGGATTCCGGCGCCTTGGCATAGGACACCAGTTTCGCCCCCAGCTTCACCCAGTTGTCACGGGCGTATTTTTCCTGGATGGACGAGCGCAGCACGCCAATCTTCTTGCCCTTGAACCAGGCGTCGTTGATCTGGCTGCCCTGTCTGGCGACCAGCCGGCTGGGCATGTTGTAGTACTTGTTGGAGAAGCTGACCACCTTCTTGCGCTCTTCGGTGATGTTCATCGAGGCGATGATGGCGTCGAACTTGCGCGCCTGCAGGGCAGGGATGATGCCATCGAAATCCTGCGGCACTACTTCGCAGCTCACTTTCATGGCAGAACACAGCGCCTGGGCAATATCGGGGTCGAAGCCCTTCATCTTGCCGTCCGGGCCTTGCTGGGAGAACGGTGGGTAACTGGCGTCGGTGGCAAAGCGCAGGGTTTCGCCGTGGGCGGCAGCCGTCATGCCGAGCGCGCACGCGCCCAGCACCATGAGGGACTTGAACATGGTTTCTCCGGATGAGTCTTGTCGTTGTTATGTGTGGCGATGCCTGCCGGCGAAGGTTCCGCCGGCAGGAGAGGGCTTCACACGGCAGGGCTTGCCGTATCAGCCGCCGTAGACGTCAAAGCGGAAGTACTTGTCCTGTACTTTCTTGTAGCTGCCATCCTTGCGGATCTGCTCGATGGCCTTGTTCAGGCGGCTGGTCAGCGCCTGGTTGCCCTTTTTCACGGCGATGCCCGCACCCAGGCCGAAGTATTTCACGTCGGCATAGTTGGGGCCGACAAAGGCATAACCCTTGCCGCCGTCGGTCTTGAGGAATTCCTGTTCGCCCACCGCGCCGTCAACGAAGACTGCGTCGACGCGGCCGGCTTTCAGGTCGAGGAAGGATTCCGGCGACTTGGTGTAAGCCACGATGGTGGCACCGTTCTTGCCCCAGAAGTCACGGGCAAACTTTTCCTGGGTGGAGGCGCGCAGCACGCCGATCTTCTTGCCCTTGAAGGAGGTCTGGGAGACCTGGGTATTGCTCTTGGCAATGATGCGGCTGGCGATGTTGTAGTACTTGTTGCTGAAGTCGACAGCCTTCTTGCGCTCTTCGGTGATCTGCATCGAAGACAGGATGGCGTCGAACTTGTTGGCATTCAGCGCGGGGATCAGACCATCCCAGTCCTGCGGCACGATCTGGCAGGTGACTTTCATGGCGCTGCACAGTGCATTGGCCATGTCGATGTCAAAACCTTCCGGCTTGCCATCGGCACCCTGTTTGGAGAACGGGGGGTAGTTGAGGTCTACACCAAAGCGGATGGTTTCGGCATGGGCGGCAAAACCGGACAGGCTGACTGCAACTGCAGCAGCAAAAATGACCTTCTTCATATGTGTCTCTGCTTCTCGCATGGCAAAGAAAGATCGTGCGATCTTTCTCATGGTCTTACTTTGTAAACCCGGCGTGGAAGGGATGGCTGCCTGGGCAGCACGGCCGGAACCTGTTGTTGTTATGCCTGCATGCGCCTCCTGTGAAGACGCCAGGCAATGGTGGCAGGAATCGTCCAGCCCAACAATCAGTCGCATTTGCGGCGGGTAGCCCAAAATTGCGAAGGGGCGCATTTTACCCCTATTTGTATTCAAAGTGAAACGTCATCAAAATCATGTACTTATCTATTGATTGTCGGATTGTATACAATGTAGGCTGTGCAAGCCATTGTGTAATTGGCTGTCGCATTGCTATAAGGCGAAAAGTGGGAGAAAAACCAGCCCAGCCCGTATGGCGGGTTTTTCATGCTGCACTGCATCCCATCTTTCTGTAAGTCGGTGTCGCATTAAGGAAATCCCGCGGGTAGCGGGCTTACTACAATGCCCCGACACAAACCGTGCATACAACAAGAGAAGCCCCATGTCGCTTACCAACAAGACCGAACTGGCGAGCCTGATTGCTGATATCCAGGCCGTTGCACAGAGCAAGCTTTCATCCAAGGAGACACAACAACTCGCTGGTTTCTTCCCGATCTACTTTGAAGAAACCGAGCATGCCGACCTGCGCCAGTTTTCCTCGCTGGACCTGTTCGGTGCCGCGCTGGCCCATTTCGAGTTTGCGCGCAAGCGTAACCCCGGTCAGCACAAGGTACGCATCTATACTCCCGATTTCGAACGGGATGGCTGGCAGAGCACCCATTCGGTGATTGAAGTCGTCAACGACGACATGCCTTTCCTGATCGACTCCATCTCCATGCTGCTGTCGCGCCACAACATCAACCTGCACCTGCTGGTGCACCCGGTGCTGTCGGTTGGCCGTGACAAGAGCGGCAATCTGCAGGAAATCCGCCGCACGCAGGACCGCAGCCTGCCGCTGGAATCCTTCATCCACGTGCAGATCGACCGCGTCAGCGATGCCGCCACCCTGCAAAAGCTGGAAGCCGAACTCAACCGCATCATCGCCGACATCCGCCTGCTGGTGAGCGATGAACCGAAAATGCGCGCCGTACTGGGCGAAATCGGCAAGGACCTGGCCAAGGTCAAGGGCGAACGTGCTGCCGAAGCCAAGGAAGCCGTGGATTTCCTCGGCTGGATGGCGGGCAATCACTTCCTGTTCATGGGCTATTGCGATTACGACCTGGTCAAGCGCGATGGCAAGGACAGCCTGAAGATCGTCAAGGACTCCGGCCTGGGCATCCTACGCGACCAGGGCGACAAGGAATATTCCGCCAGCTTTGAAACCCTGCCGCAGGAACTGCGTGAACTGGCGCACCTGCCGCAGCTGATCATCCTGAACAAATCGCAAACCCGCTCCATCATCCACCGTCCGGCCTATGTCGATTTTGTCGGCATCAAGCGCTTCAACGACAAGGGTGAAGTGATCGGCGAGCGCCGCTTCCTCGGCCTGTACACCGCCAGCGCCTATCAGGCTTCGCCGAAGGACATTCCGCTGGTCCGCCAGAAAGTGGCCAGCGTGGTAGCCAACTGCGACTACGTGGACGACAGCTACAAGGCCAAGACCCTGGGTTTCGTGCTGGAAAGCTATCCGCGTGACGAGCTGTTTGAAATCCCGGCCGATGTACTGGGCCCGATCGCCGAAGGCATTGTCAGCCTGCAGGAACGCCCGCGCGTGCGCCTGTTCGTGCGCAAGGACCGCTACCATCGTTATGTCAGCAGCCTGGTATACGTGCCGCGTGACAGCTTCAACACCGAAGTGCGCCTGAAGATCGAAAAAGTGCTGATGACCGCCTTCAATGGCAACTCGGCCGAGTTCAGCGTACAGATCAGCGACAGCTCGCTGGCGCGCGTGCATTACATCATCCGCACCAATGCGTCCAAGCTGCCGGCCTTCCGCGAATCCGACATCGAGGCGGAAATCGCCCGTCTGGTACGTGGCTGGGTGGAAGAAATGCACCAGCAACTGGTGGAAGTGCACGGCGAAGAAGCCGGCAACCTGCTGTTCAAGCGCTACCGTTCGGCCTTCCCGGTGGCCTACCGCGAAGAATTTGCCGTGCGCAATGCCGTGCTGGACGTGCAACTGCTGGAGTCGGTTTCTGCCGGTCATCCGCTGGCGATGAAGCTGTACCGTCCTTTCCATCGTGGCAACCAGGCATTCAACCTCAAGCTGTTCCGCGAAGGCGAGCCGATGAGCCTGTCCGCCAGCCTGCCCATCCTGGAGAACATGGGTGTCAAGGTGAGCGACGAGCATCCGTACCGTGTCGAGCGTGAAGACGGCTCCGCAGTATGGATCAGCGATTTCGGCCTGGACGTGGGTGCCTTCTTCGAGCAGATGTCCAGCGAAGCGGTACAGAAAGACTTCCAGGAACTGCTGGCCCAGGTGTTTGCCAAGCGCTGCGAAAACGACGGCTTCAACCGTCTGGCGCTGATTGCCGGCCTCGATTGGCGTGAAATCTCGCTGGTGCGCGCACTGGCCAAGTATCTGCGTCAGGGCGGCCTCACCTTCAGCCAGAACTATCTGGAACAGTGCGTGGCCAACTACCCGGACATCACCCGTCGTCTGGTGGCGCTGTTCGTGGCCCGCCTGGACCCGGTGAATGCCGACGACGCCCGCGCCGATGCCCTGCTGGCCGAAGTGAAGGAGCTGCTGGACAATGTGGCCAACCTGGATGAAGACCGTATCCTGAACGGCTTCCTGGCGGTGATTCTGGCGACCCGTCGCACCAACTTCTGGCAGAAGGATGCAGCGGGCGAATTCAAGTCCTACATCTCCTTCAAGCTGGAATCCAACCAGATTCCTTTCCTGCCGCAGCCGCGCCCGATGTTTGAAATCTGGGTGTACAGCCCGCGGGTGGAAGGCGTGCATCTGCGCGGCTCCAAGGTCGCGCGTGGTGGCCTGCGCTGGTCCGACCGCATGGAAGACTTCCGTACCGAAGTGCTGGGCCTGGTGAAGGCACAGATGGTGAAGAACTCGGTGATCGTGCCGATGGGCTCCAAGGGCGGTTTTGTCGGCAAGCAACTGCCGGCGCCGAGCGACCGTGAAGCCTTCCTGGCCGAAGGCATCGCCTGCTACAAGATCTTCATCTCCGCACTGCTGGACGTGACTGACAACCTGGTGACCGGTCAGATCATTCCGCCCAAGGACGTACGCCGTCTGGACCCGGATGATCCCTACCTGGTGGTGGCGGCCGACAAGGGCACCGCAACCTTCTCCGACATCGCCAACGGCATTTCCGAATCCTACGGCTTCTGGCTGGGTGACGCCTTTGCTTCCGGTGGTTCCGCCGGTTACGACCACAAGGGCATGGGCATTACCGCCCGCGGTGCCTGGGAATCGGTCAAGCGTCACTTCCGCCATCTGGGCATCAACACCCAGGAGCAGGATTTCACCGTGATCGGCATTGGTGACATGGCCGGCGACGTATTCGGCAACGGCATGCTGCTGTCCGAACACATCTGCCTCAAGGCCGCGTTCAACCATCTGCACATCTTCCTGGACCCGACGCCGGACGCCAAGACCAGCTTTGCCGAACGGGCGCGCCTGTTCAATCTGCCGCGTTCCAGCTGGGCAGATTACAACCGCGAGCTGATTTCCAAGGGCGGCGGCATTTTCGAACGCTCGGCCAAGTCCATTCCGTTGTCGCCTGAAGTCAAGGCCTGGCTGGAAACCGACAAGGACAGCATGGCGCCGAACGAGCTGATCCATGAAATCCTCAAGGCCAAGATCGACCTGCTGTACAACGGCGGTATCGGTACTTACATCAAGGCTTCCACCCAGAGCCATGCCGACGCCCGCGACCGCGCTTGCGATCCGGTACGGGTCAATGGCAACCAGCTGCAAGCCCGTGTGGTGGCCGAAGGCGGTAACCTGACCTGCACCCAGCTGGGCCGTGTCGAATTCGCGCTGTGCGGCGGCCGTATCGCCACCGACGCCATCGACAACTCCGCTGGTGTGGATTGCTCCGACCACGAAGTCAACATCAAGATCCTGCTGGGCGCAGTGATGCAGGCTGGCGACATGACGCTGAAACAGCGTAATGAGCTGCTGGCGGAAATGACCGACGAAGTGGGCCATCTGGTGCTGCGCAACAACGTGCTGCAAACCCAGATCCTGGCGATCAAGCGACTGGAAGCGGCCTCCATGCTGTCCACCCATGCGCGCATGATTTCGCACATGGAAAAGACCGGCGAGCTGAACCGCGAAATCGAATACCTGCCGTCGGAAACCCAGATCAACGAACGCCGTCTGGCGCGTCAGGGTCTGACCGTGCCGGAAATCGCCGTCCTGCTGGCCTACAGCAAGATTTCGCTGGATCAGGCCATTCTGGCTACCGATGTGCCGGATGATGCCGACTTCCTGCCGGTGCTGGTCAACTACTTCCCCAAACCGCTGCAACAGCGCTTTGGCAAGCAGATGGAACAGCATCAGCTGCGCCGCGAAATCATCGCCAACCAGCTGGCCAACCAGATCATCAACCGCATGGGCACCACCTTCGTGTTCCGCCTGCAGGAGGAGTCGCCGTTCTCCGCGGCCGACATCGCCCGCGCCTGGTGGATTGCCAGCCGCGTGTTTGATGCGGAAAACCTGTGGGGCCAGATCGAAGCGCTGGACAACCTGATCCCGGCCGACCAGCAAATGGAAATGATGGTGCTGGTGCGTACCCTGATCGAGCGCGTCACCCGCTGGGTGCTGCGCAACAAGCGTCCGTTCACCTCGGTGAATGCCGTGATCGAGCAGTACGCCGGCAAGGTGCAGGCTCTGCTGGCACGTCTGCCGGCGCTGGTGGATGCCAGACAGTACCCGGCCGTGGCCGAGCTGGAAGCCCGCCTGAGCCTGCCGAACATGCCGCAGGAACTGGCCCGCGTGCTGGCGCGTCTGGAGTTTGCCGTACCGCTGATGGACATCATCGAAATCAGCGAAGGCGGCGAACTGTCGCTGGACGAAGTGGCGCAAAACTACTTCCAGCTGGGACGCAATCTGCAACTGGACTGGCTGCGCGACGCCATCACCGGCCTGCCGCGCGACAACCGCTGGCAGTCACTGGCCCGCTCTGCGCTGCGTGACGACCTGTATCGCCTGCATCGCAAGCTGGCCAAGCTGGCGCTTAGCGAAGCCAGCGGTGACAAGGCCTTTGCCGATGCCTGGCTGGCCAAGCGTCGCAGCGAGCTGGAGCTGTGCTACCAGATGTTTGCCGAGCTGCAGTCCTTCAGCGTGCTGGATCTGGCCATGCTGTCCGCCGGCATGCGCGAGCTCAACAACCACCTGCTGGCCTGATTCCTCAGTCTTGCAATATCAAACCGGCCCCCAGGGGCCGGTTTTTTTATGTCCATCAGCAGAAAATGCGCTGGGTTTGATGCGAAGCGGCGGACGGCAGCAGGCAATTCCGGCTATCATCCGCACTTGACTCCGGCATCCATCATGCCGAACAGACTGGAATGACAAGATGCAGAACACACAGGCCGATGCCTCCGCACGGGAAGCAGAGCACGCCTGGCGCCACGCCAAGCAACTGGAACAGGCGCTGATTGAACTCTTGCAGCAAGCCTTGCCGGCCAGCGGGCTGTGCACCGTGGGCAAGCCGCTGACCGAACAGCAAAAGCGCGGCGAGTCGCGCCAGGCACTGTGCTGCAGCCTGCCGCTGCTGCAAAAGAAAAAGCGCAAGGACACCATCGTGGCCTTCCTGAACTTCCAGATCAGCCTGGCGGGCGACGGTGTGCCGCGGGTTGGCGCAAGCGGCCAGGGCGAGCCGCTGGGGCCGGTGCTGCACCTTGCGCACTGGACCTGCGAATTCAGCTTCGATTACGACGCCTACGTCGGTTTCCCCGCCACCGGCTGGCAGCCTTGGCTGAATCAGGCCGGTCGCCTGCTGCGCTGGGAGGATGACGAATCGCCGTTTGGCGACGAGTGGACCTACAGCCTGCGACTGGATGCCCTGAGCACCGACGAAGGCCTGCTGCGCCGCGTGGTGTTGCAGCCGGTGCTGGCCCTGCTGGAAGGCGCACCGGCCGAACAGGCGCTGCCGGATGATTTGCCGGGCCTGGTCCGCTATGTCGATGTGCCGGCAGCAGACGGCTTGCAGGACTTGCGCGTGCAGGGCTGAGGCTGTGCTGGCTCGGTAAAAGAAAAACCCCGCCATGGTTTGCGGGGTTTTTTGCTGCCTTGGCGGCTGGCGGCTTCAGTTGGCTGCCGTGGCCTGCCAATCGCCACCCAGTGCCTTGAGCAAACTCACACTCCAGACAAACTGGCTGCCGCGCAGCTGTGATTGCAGACGCTGCGCTGCCAGCAGGTTTTGCTGGTTGATGGCCAGGGTCAGGGCATTGTCCAGCCCTTCGCGATAACGCAGCAGCGAGAGCTCATACGCCTTGCGCTGGCTGTCCACGGCCTGTTGCTGGCTGGCGTTGGCCTCGCTCAGGCCATGCAGGGTGGACAGGGCGTCCTGGCTTTCCTGGATGGCTTGCAGCACGGTCTGGCGATAGCTGGCGGTAGTGGCCTGGTAGCCGGCCTCGGCGTAGCGGACCGCGGCCTGTGTCTTGCCGTTGTCAAACAGCATCTGGCTGGCCTGCAAGCCCAGCGACCAGATCAGTGCCGGGGCGGATACCAGATTGCCCAGGCGGTTTGATTCATAGCCGACATAGCCCGGATTCAGGTTGAGTTGTGGAAACCAGGCGGCCTTGGCCACGCCGATCTGGGCATTGGCAGCGGCCATGGCGCGTTCGGCGGCGGCAATGTCCGGCCGTCGTTCCAGCAATTGCGCCGGCAGCCCGCCGCCAATGGCGGGCAGCTGCGCGGGCAGGCTGCCCTGCGACAGGCTGAAGGCGGCGGCAGGCTGGCCGCTCAGGGTGGCCAGCAGGTCTTCCTGCTGGCGGCGCTGGTTGCCCAGCAGGCTGAGCTGCGCCTGGGCGGCTTGCAGGGCGGCTTGCTGGGCGGCCAGGGCGCTGGCATTGTCCAGGCCCTCCTGATGGCGCACCCGCGTCAGTTGCAGCACTTTTTCTTGCAGGCTGATCGATTGCCGCAGCAGGGTGCTTTCCTCATCCAGCTGGCGTAGCTGGAAATAGGCACTGGCCAGTTGGGCGGTCAGTAGCAGGCGCACGTTTTCGCTGTCGGCCCGGCTTTGTTCGGCACTGGCGCTGGCGCTTTCCACATCGCGGCGCACCCGGCCCAGCCAGTCGAATTCATAGCTGACACTCAGGGTAGGCTTGTAATCGTTCTGGATGGTGCTGCTATTGGGCGAGTTGTAGTTGGACAGCGGGCGGTCGGCCGATATGCGGCTGCGGCTGGCGCTCATGCCCACGCCCACGCTGGGCAGGGTGGCGGCCGCGTGCAGGCCGGCCTGGGCCTGTGCCTGTTGCAGCCGGGCCAGTGCCTGCGCCAGCGTGGCATTGTGGGCGATGCAGTCTTGCTCCAGCCGGTTGAGCGTGGCATCGCCAAACTGCTGCCACCAGGCCTGCTTGGGCAGTTGGTCGGCCGGGCGGGCGGCCTGCCATGTGCCCTGGTCTTTCCACTGCGTGGGCAGGTCAGGCTGGGCCGGGCGCTGGTAGTCCGGGCCGATGGCCGAGCAGGCTGCCAGCAACAGGCTCAGGCTGGTCAGCAGGCCGGCGGTCAGGGGGGAGGGTGCGCGCATGCTGTTTACCCGCCCTTGCCGCTGGCCACGATATTGACCGGCTGCCCATCGCTGATGGCATCGGCCGGATTGATGATGACGTGCTCCTTGCCGGTGAGGCCGGATTTGATTTCCACCTCCTTGCCGTAATCGGTGCCCAGTGCCACTTTTTGCAGCTTGACCCTGCCCTTGGCGTCCACCGTGGCCACCTGGCTGCCGGCCGGGCCGAACAGCAGGGTGTTGGCCGGCAAGGTCAGGCTGGGCTTTCCCGGCAGATTGAAGCGTGCTTCCACATACAGGCCGGGCAGCAGTTTGTGCCCGGTATTGGGCAGCACGATTTCCACCTGCAGCGTGCGGGTGGCCGGGTCGATGGCGCCGGCCGTGCGGGCTATCCGCCCTTTCACGGCAGCCTCGCCGCTGTCGCTGGGTTTGACCTCCACCGTATCGCCGACACGGATCTGGCTGGCCCTGTCCTGCGGCACATAGGCATACAGATGCAGCTGGTCGACCTGGGCAATGGCAAACAGCGCCTGGGCGCTGCCGCCATTGCCGGCATTGATCAGGCTGCCGTTGTCGACATTGCGCTTGGTGACGATGCCGTCAAACGGGGCAAGCACCTTGCCGAAATCCTGCTGGTCGCGCAGGCGCTTCAATACGGCAGCGGTTTGCTGGTAGGCGGCGGACTTTTCTTCGTATTCCTGTTGCGATACCGCATCCTGCGCCCGCAGGCGACTCCAGCGTTCAAAGGCAGTGCGCGCCAGTTCGTGGTTGGCTGCCGCTTCGTCTACCTGTTTGTTGATGTCGGGAATGTCCAGCACGGCCAGCAGTTCGCCCTTCCTGACCGGTTGGCCAATATCCTTGAACCACTGTTTCACATAGCCGCTGGTACGGGCATAGATTTGCGCCTCGGTCAGCCCTTGCAGGGTGGAGGGCAGGGTGAGCTTGTCATCATGCCGGTTGGGCTGTGGCGTGACCACCCGCACCTGCTGGATGGCGCTCTGGCTGGCTGCCTGTGCCAGCGTGTCGGCGGCGGCCTGGCGCGCCAGCAGCGTGCGGGCGAGGCCGGCCAGCAACAGCAGCAGGATGATGATGGTAACGGTACGGGCGCGGCGCGCTACCTTGTCGCGGCCGTTGAGCGATGCGACGGTGTTCTGGTGAAACGCCGGCACGCCCTGAGAGGCATGGCGCTGTTCTGTCATGGTGAAGTCCTAGGCTTGGGCCGGTTGGTGGGGAGGGTGATCGTTGCCGTCTGCCGCATCTTGTTGCGGCTTGCGCTGGGCCAGCCAGCTGTGGAAGCTGGCAAACACCACCGGGACGAAGACCAGGGTGGACACGGTGGCAAACAGCAGGCCGCCGATGACGGCGCGGCCCAGCGGGGCGTTCTGCTCCGAGCCATCGCCAATGCCGATGGCCATGGGAATCATGCCGATGATCATGGCCAGTGCCGTCATCAGCACCGGACGCAGACGGGTGGCCCCGGCCTCCAGCGCTGCCGACAGCGGTGGCAGCCCTTCATGCAGGCGCTGGCGGGCAAACGCCACCACCAGAATGCTGTTGGCGGTGGACACCCCCATGGTCATGATGGCGCCGGTCAGCGCCGGTACGCTCAGATTGGTGCCGGTCAGGATCAGCATCCAGGCAATGCCGGCCAGCGCCGCCGGCAGGGCGGAGATGATGATGAAGGGGTCCAGCCAGGACTGGAAATTCACCACGATCAGCAGGTAGACCAGCACGATGGCGCCCAGAATGCCCACACCCAGGCCGGTATAGGACGACTGCATGGTTTCCACCTGGCCGCGCATGCTGATCTTGCTGCCCTTGGGCAGACTGGCCTGCGCCTGCTTGATGAGTTGCTGGATATCGCTGGCGGCCGAGCCCAGATCGCGCCCGCGCACATTGGCATAAATATCCACTGCCGGCTGGATGTTGTAGCGGGTGACGATGGCGGCCCCACGGCCGGGGCTGACCTTGACCAGATTGCCCAGTTGCTGCGGGCTGCTGCCGTTATTGCCTGCCGCATTCACCGGCAGGCCCATCAGGTCGTCCAGGGTGTTGATGCGGTATTGCGGGGTTTGCGCCTGCATGTTGTACACCACGCTATTGGCCGGATTCAGCCAGAAGGTGGGCTGGGTCTGCTGGCTGCCGGACAAGGGCAGCAGCAGGTTCTGTGCCACATCGCTGGCGCTGATGCCCATGTTCTGCAAACGCGAGCGGTTCATTTCCAGCTGCAGCGAGGGCGCATCCAGCCGCTGGTGGACATGCACGTCCACCGCGCCATTCACGCCCTTGATGCGGTCGGCCAGCTTGACGGCGAAAGCATGGTTTTCCGCCATGTTCTTGCCGTAAATCTGCACATCGATGGCGGATGGCGTGCCGAAATTGAGAATCTGGGTGACGATGTCGGCAGGCTGGAAGAAAAACTCCACGCCGGGGAAACGCTTGGCCAGCAGCGGCGGAATCTTGTCGATGTAATCCGCGCTGGGGCGGTGACCGGGCTTCAGCGAAATCAGGATGTCCGCATCCAGCGTGCCGATGGTGCCGGAGTTGCTGTAGGACAGATTGATACCGGAATAGGGCAGGCCGATATTGTCGATGATGGTGTCCAGCTCGGCCGGCGGAATGATCTCGCGCAGGGCATGGTCCACGCCATCGGCCAGCCTGGCGGTATTCTCGATGCGGGTGCCGGTGGGCGCGCGCATGTGCAGCTTGATCTGGCCGGTGTCCACGGTGGGGAACAGGTCGCGCCCCAGCAGCAGGTACAGGCCGCAGGACAGCAGGCAGAAGCCGAGAAAGGCCGCCATGAAGCGCCGGCGATGAGTCAGCAGATGGCTGAGCAGCAGCACATACACCGTGCGCAGTTTTTCAAAGTGATGGTTGAAGCGGGTGTGCACATGGTGAATCCACTGCGTGAACCGGCCGCTGCGACCCTGGTGGCCCATCAGCAGCAGCGCCAGCGTGGGCACCAGGGTACGCGACAGCACATAGGAGGCCAGCATGGCAAACACCACCGCCTCGGCCAGCGGCACGAACAGGTAACGCGCCACGCCCTCCAGAAAGAACATCGGCACGAACACGATGCAGATGCACAGGGTGGAGACAAAGGCCGGAATGGCAATCTCCCCCGCACCTTCCAGAATGGCGGTGTGCAGGTCCGAACCCATGTGCAGGTGGCGTTCGATGTTTTCGATGGTGACGGTGGCATCGTCCACCAGAATGCCCACCGCCAGCGCCAGCCCGCCCAGCGTCATCACATTGATGGTTTCGCCAACGGCATGCAGCAGAATGATGGAAGAAAAAATCGACAGCGGAATCGACACGGCAATGATGGAGGTAGTGCGCCAGTTGCCCAGGAACAGCAGCAGCATGATGGCGGTGAGCACGGCGGCAATCAGCGCCTCATGCACCACCCCCTCCACCGCGGTTTTCACGAATACCGACTGGTCGGCCAGCAGCGACACCTCAATGCCCTTGGGCAGCAAGGGCGTCACCATGGGCAGCAGGCTTTTCAGATTGTCCACCACGCTGAGGGTGGAGGCGCCGCCGTTCTTGTACACCGACAGCAGCAGCCCGCGCTGGCCATTCTGGCGCACGATATTGGTTTGCGGCGAGAAGCCGTCGCGCACATGCGCCACCTCGCCCAGATAGGTGATGGCGCCATTGCTGCTGCGCACCGGCAGGTTGTTCAGCCCGGCTATGGTGGTGGGCGAGCCATTCAGGCCGATATTGTATTCGGTGTCGCCAATCTTGGCGGTGCCGGATGGCAGGATCAGGTTCTGGCTGCTGATGGCATTCACCACGCTGGCTGGTGTCATGCCCTTGGCGGTAATGGCCGCCATGTCCAGATCGACCGATAGCAGCCGCACCTTGCCACCATAAGGGTAGGGGATGGCCACGCCGGGAATGGTCACCAGCTGCGGACGCAGGGTGTTGACCGCGGCATCGAACACATCCTGTTCGGACAATTCCTTGCTCGACATCCCCAGCTGTATCACCGGCACGCTGGATGCGGTGTACTTGATCACCAGCGGTGCCGTGGTGCCGGGTGGCATCTGGCGTACCACCGCCTGCGAGACCGACACCACCTGGGCAATCGCCGTCTGGATATTCACATTGGGCTGGAAGAAGATCTTGATCACCGCAATACCGTTGAGCGACTGCGACTCGATATGCTCGATGTCGTTCACCGTGGTGGTGAGAATGCGCTCGTGGGACTGGGTGATGCGGTCCGCCATCTGCTGCGGTGCCAGGCCGTTATAGCCCCAGATGACACTGATCACCGGAATGTCGATTTCCGGCAATACATCCACCGGCGTGCGAAACAGCGCCAATGCGGTGGCCAGCAGGATGGCAATCGCCATCACGATAAAGGTGTAGGGCCTGCGTAATGCAGTTTCGACGATCCACATCGGGTAGTGTTGCCTTCCATGCAAACTACCGGCAAATCGAGCCGGTTGGCGCACATCAAGATGGAAAAAAGTCTGTAGGCACGGCCTTGCCGCGTGCTGCGGCCGGGCTAGGCTGAACATGGCCGGAGAGCCGCAAACCAGACAAGCTGCCGCAACGCGGAGCCTGCGGCTTCTCCCCCGGACTGCCCGGCCTGTTGCGATAATAGCCCATGCCGGTTACCGCCGAGTGTCCGACAATCATGCCAATTGTTGCTAAATATTGCAGGAAATCGTCAGCGCTGGCCGCTATGACTGTGCCATGGCCGCATCGCTGCGGAATAACAGGGTGGGCGCGCTGCTGCCAGGGAAATCGAAAGGTCCGCAGCCATGCAGCCCAGCCTTTTGCAATACGCGCGCCGATGCCTGATTGTCGGCATTGATATAGGCCACTACCCGCGGCAGCCGCAGTTGCTGCAAACCATACTGCACGCAGGCCGCTGCAGCCTCGCTGGCATAACCCAGCCCACGCCATGCCGGCAGCAGGGTATAGCCCACATCGACATCAGCCAGCCCCTCGCGCCGGATCAGCCCGCACATGCCGACAGGCTGGCCATCCTCCAGCCGCTCCATGCACCACAGCCCGATGCCGTGCTGTGCATAGCTCGCTAGCGGACCACGGCTGATGTAGTTGCCGGCATCTTCCAGCGTATGCACGCCTCGATCCGTCACATTGCGGATGAAATCCGGGTCGGTCAGCAGGGCCAGCACCAGCGGTGCATCCTGCAGGGTGAATTCGCGCAGCCGCAAGCGGGAAGTAAGAATGGGTAACATGATGAAGTTTGCATCCGGACAAGGAGTAGGCCAGTTTACTGCATGCGCTGCACGCTGCGATCAATTCCGGCACTATGCCGCTCAGCAGCGCAGCAAGGACCGCAGCGCCTGGCCGGGTCTGCAGTTTTTTTGTTGGGATCTTGCCAAAAGCACACAGTACCTGTATTATCGCCATCTCTGTTGCAGCACTGCAGCAGCCATCTGGAGAGGTGGATGAGTGGTTTAAGTCGCACGCCTGGAAAGCGTGTTTAGGGTAATACCCTAACGGGGGTTCGAATCCCCCCCTCTCCGCCAGATTCAAAAAAAGCCCGCTTTTGCGGGCTTTTTTGCGTTCGATCCAGGCACAGGAAAGTGTGTTCGTTGACGTAACTGTAATTTTGCGGGAGTTCTGTCCAAGCCGCCTTCTGGGAAAGAGGATTGAGCGACAGCTTTGTGCTGCTCAACTGCCATCGGCGAATGGCTACAAAGGCTGGGCCGATTCAAGATGCTCTATGGGGGTAATGCTGCTTCTTCCTGGCAATCAGCAGGAGGCCAGCATGTGCCATGCATGCTTTCTTGGTGAAATGCTGCCATGGCCCATGATGCTTGACCGGAAGTGACGGCATGCTTTCATGTCAGCCGTGGAAACATGTCAGAACTCGGTGACTACGGTCACCCCTGTTACCTCAAATTTATCCATATTCATCAGCACATCAATCGACTGTTCAAGGCTGATGGTGCGGCCAATCAGCTTTTCCGGTGCCAGTTTGCCCGCGGCCATCATGGCCAACATGGCATCGTAACGGTGAGCCTGCATGCCGTGGCTGCCCAGGATTTCCAGCTCGTGCGCAATCACCTTGCTCATCGGAATGGCCGGGGTGCTGTGCTCGCCCAGCATCAGGCCCACCTGCACGTGCTTGCCGCGTTTGCGCAGATTGCTGATCGAGTTGAAACAGGTGACCGGATGGCCCAGCGCATCCAGTGATACATGCGCACCACCGCGGCTGATGTCCATCACCGCTTCAATCACATCCGGCTCCTTGCTGGCATTCACCGTAGCCACCGCCCCCAGCTTGCGCGCCAGTTCCAGCTTGTCGTCCGCAATATCAATGGCAATCACATTCGCCCCGATGGCATGGGCAATCATGATGGCAGACAGGCCAACGCCACCGCAGCCATGCACCGCCACCCACTGCCCGGCCGAGGTTTTACCCTGATCCACCACCGCGCGGAACGATGTCACAAAACGGCAGCCCAGGCTGGCGGCCGTGGTGAAATCCAGCGACTCCGGCAAGGCCACCAGGTTGATGTCCGCCTGATGGATGGACACATACTCGGCAAACGAACCCCAGTGGGTGAAACCGGGCTGGAACTGGTGGTCGCACACCTGATGATTGCCCGAATGACACTCCGGGCAATGGCCACAGCCAGCCACAAACGGCACCGTGACCCGATCGCCAATCTTCCATTTTTCTACCTGCTTGCCAACCGCCGTCACCACGCCGGAAAACTCATGGCCGGGTACATGCGGCAGGTGGATGTCCGGGTCGTGGCCAACCCAGCCATGCCAGTCACTGCGGCACACGCCGGTTGCCATCACCTGGATGACCACACCGCTGTTATCCGGTGTCGGGTCCGGCACGGTAGTCAGTTGTGGCGGGGCCGAAAACGATTCGTAAACAATAGCTTTCATGCAGTACTCCTCGGTGAAATGGTTCATTTATTGTGAACGTTTCCGGAGAAATTACCTGTCAGATTACCATTGGAATAAGCGTGAATCTGAAATAGCATTTCATTTATCTAGTGAGCAATGAAAGCTTTATTCAAAATGACCGAACTGGACAAAGTCGACCTCGCCATCGCCGACAAGCTGCAACAGGATGGCCGCCTGTCCAACGCCAAGCTGGCCGAGCAATTTGCCATGAGCGAAGCCTCCTGCTGGCGACGCCAGAAGCGCTTGGAGGAGCTGGGTGTCATCGAGGGTTACAAAGCGGTATTGAACCGGCGCAAGCTAGGCATTGGCGTCATGGCATTTGTGCAGATAGTCTGTACCCAGCATAGCGAAGAGGCTACCGCGGCGTTCGAACGCATCATCCAGGCCTGCCCGCAGATTCTGGCTTGCCATAACACCACCGGCGAAGCCGACTTCCTGTTGCAGGTGGTCGCGCGTGATCTGGATGACTACAGCCGCTTTGTCGAGAAAGTACTGCGCAAACTGCCGGGTGTATTCAGCATCCGCAGCAATATTTCCCTCAGGGAGATCAAGGTGATGAACAAGCTGCCTGTAACGGATATCGATCCAGGCCATGTTTGAATGCTGACGCCCTTTGCAAGCTACTGATGTCTGAAAGGCTCTTGCTGACATTTGCAGGCGAGCCAAGCATCGCAAGGCTGATCATCGGCTGAGGACAGCCATCAGTCAGGCAACAAGCAGTTAGTTGGGGAATATTGTTGCACGGGAAGGCTGCGCCTTGTCGCGCATTCCCTCGATGTCACGCCTGGGCGGCACACCAAAGAGACGGCGGTATTCCCGGCTGAATTGGGAAGGACTTTCATAGCCTACCTGGAAGGCGGCGGTGGAGGCGTCCAGACCTTCATTCAGCATCAGGCGTCTGGCCTCATTCAGGCGCAACCATTTCTGGTACTGCAGGGGACTCATTGCCGTGAGCAAGCGGAAATGGTGATGCAGCGTTGATGCACTCATTTGTACATGGGCGGCCAGTTCTTCAATGCTCATGGGCTGGGCGTAATGCCTTCTCAACCAGTGGACGGCCCTGGCTATGCGGTGGCTATGACTGCCCACGGATGTGATTTGCCAAAGGCGTGCGGCCAGGTCGCTGGTGAGCAAGCGGTAGTGAATCTCCCGCTCGATCAGCGGTGCGAGCACGGCAATGGCCTCGGGCTCATCCAGCAGGCCAAGCAGGCGGGTAAATGACTCCAGCAAAACGGGTGTCATGCTACCCAAGGTCGTGCTGCTCTCCTGCACACACTCACGAGGAGGCGGCAAGCTGTTTTGCGCAATGATTTCTGCCATGACACCCATATTCAGCTTGAATACCAGGCCCAGGCAGGGGTGCTGCGGACTCGCCTCGAGAACTTGCGAGCGCGCTGGAACATCAAGCGAGTTGAGCAAGAAGCGTTCGGTGTTGTAGGCAAACGCTTGCTCGCCAACCAGCAATTGCTTGGCGCCCTGCACCACAAACACGACACTGGATTCGACCATGCAGGCGCAGGCGTCACTGGGTGCGTCTCGCCGGAATAACTGCAGGCTCCCGATGGCTGTCGCGCAGTCGCCTTCGCTGTCTATCCATCTGCCGATTGTTTCAGCCAAGCCTGCATGCATGGCATGGAGCGGGCCGTATGGATTGTGCTTGCGCTGATTTCCAGCAGGCATCGGCATCTCCCGAAATTTTTCACCGATGCATGATACGTCGCAGCGGGTCCGCGTGTCGCATCGTGCCAGGCCGTGCCGCAGGATCAGGCAAAGAACAGGCAGGATCCTGCTATCGAAAATCCAGATGACACCCAGAAAATACATCCAAGCAAAGCGGGCAGGTGAGCAGTCCTCACCTGGCGGGCATCGCCAGCGACCTGCTGTCACCGTCATGTCAAGCAAACCTGAATGTAAAGCTGGCCGGCTGATAACCGGCACATCTGGAGAAAACACCATGAATACGCACCATGAAACCAGTCATGCAGTCACTGAACCGGATACGCCCAATGTGGTGCGCCGCGATTTACTGAAGTTGACCGGTAGCAGCATCGCCGCCCTGGGTGTCGGGATGGTTGGCACCGGCCCAGCCTTGGCCCAGTCGCCAATCACGCTCAGCGACAAATGGGACAAGACATTCGCCAAAAGTAATCAGGTGGAGCACCAGAAGGTCAGCTTCAAGAACCGCTATGGGATCACCCTGGTGGCGGACTTGTACCAACCGCGGCATGCCCGTGGCAAACAGGCCGCACTGGCAGTAGGTGGCCCCTTTGGTGCGGTAAAGGAGCAGTCTTCCGGTCTGTATGCCCAAACCATGGCCGAACGCGGCTTCATCACCCTGGCATTTGATCCGTCCTATACCGGGGAAAGCGGCGGTGAGCCGCGCAATGTCGCTTCCCCGGATATCAGTACCGAGGATTTCAGTGCTGCAGTGGACTTTCTTGGCCTGCTGCCCAATGTCGACCGGGAACACATCGGCATCATCGGCATTTGTGGCTGGGGTGGCATGGCCTTGAATGCCGCCGCCGTGGATAAACGGGTCAAGGCTGTCGTGGCCAGCACCATGTACGATATGACGCGCGTGATGTCCAAAGGCTACAACGACAGTGTGACGCCTGCCCAGCGTACGCAAACGCTGACACAGCTGAGTCTGCAACGCTGGAAAGATGCCGAGCAGGGCGCGCCGGCTTACCAGCCTCCTTACAATCAGGCAGTGCACGGTGGTGAGCCGCAGTTTGTGCTTGACTATCACGATTACTACATGACACCGCGTGGCTATCATCCGCGTGCGGTGAACTCCGGCAATGCCTGGACGCAGACCACACCCCTGTCTTTCATGAACATGCCGATTCTGAGCTATATCGCGGAAATCTCACCGCGTCCGGTCCTGTTCATCCATGGCGAAAAGGCGCACTCGCGCTACTTCAGCGAAACCGCCTATGCGGCTGCAGCGCAACCGAAGGAACTGATGATCATTCCAGGCGCGGTCCACACGGATTTGTACGACCGCACCGAGGTGATTCCTTTCGACAAGCTCACCGCCTTTTTTACCCAGCACCTGGTTTGAGCACTCCACACCCTGATGCAGCGCCTGGCCGGATGGACCCCCTCCATTGCCGGCCAGGCTCTTGCTGCCCTGAGCAACAGCCACAGCCAAAGCGACCCGTGCTCAGCTTGGCAGCACCGGTAACGGTAGCCGGCTGGTTCTGCCTGCGGCTATGAATCAGCGCGGGCCGGCCGTAAACCATCGAAATAGCGAATATCTGCATGACCGTCACCACCTCTGCTACGCCGGCAGCCATTGCCAGCGGCACGAAAAAACAAACTGCATGCTGGAGTGGCGTCTTTGCCATATCGCTGTGTGTATTTGTACTGGTTTCCTCGGAATTCATGCCGGTCAGTCTGCTGACCCCCATCGCGGGTGCACTGCATGTCAGCGAAGGGATGGTTGGCCAGGGCATCTCGATCTCCGGTGTGCTGGCGGTACTGACCAGCCTCTCCATTGCCTCCCTGAGCAAAGGCATGAATCGCAAGACGCTACTACTGATTCTGACCTTGCTGATGGGCATCTCGGGTGCAGTTGTCGGGCTGGGGCAGACTTACCTGACCTTCATGTTCGGCCGTGCACTGATCGGGGTGGTGATTGGCGGCTTCTGGTCAATGTCTGCTGCCATGGCAATGCGGCTGGTGCCAGCCGATCAAGTATCAAAAGCCCTGGCGATCTTTAATGGTGGCAATGCCCTGGCCACCGTGCTTGCCGCCCCGCTGGGCAGCTTGCTGGGGGCCACCATCGGCTGGCGCACCGCCTTCTGGTCACTGCTGCCTGTTGCCATGATTGCCTTGGTCTGGCAATGGCTGGCCTTGCCATCCATGCCGGCGGTAGCAAGCCGCTCAAGCTCCAGCAAGGTATTCAACCTGCTCAAAAGCCGCAGGCTTGGCTATGGCATGGCCGGATGCGCGGCCTTCTTCATGGGCCAGTTCACGCTGTTTACCTATCTGCGCCCTTTCCTTGAGGTGGTGACGCAGGTCAGCGCGCCCACCCTTTCCGTCTTGCTATTGGCGATGGGGGTGGCGGGCTTCCTTGGCACGCTGATGATCAGCGGGCTGCTCAAGCGGGGTTTGTACCCGCCACTGATTGCCATCCCCGTATTGATGTCAGCCATTGCGATCGCTTTGATTCCGCTTGGCTCCTGGCTTGCTGCGGTGACCGTGTTGCTTTGCCTGTGGGGGCTGATGGCAACCGCGACCCCGGTGGGCTGGTGGAGCTGGCTTGCACAAGCCATGCCGAATGATGCCGAGCAGGGCGGTGGCCTGATGGTGGCGGTCATCCAGTTTGCCATTGCCGCCGGCTCTACCTTGGGCGGGCTGATGCTGGATCATGGCGGCTATCAGATCACTTGGATGACCAGTGCCATTTTGTTATGGCTGAGTGCCGGCCTGACGTTTTTGGCTTATCGTGCGCCAGCGCGTTCGGCCGGCTGATCCATGGCCTGGCCTAGCAACTGCTGCGGCTGGAGAGCGCACGACAACTTGATATTGCCAGGAAATATCATCACTCCGAATGGCGCAGCCGTGTCAGCAGGAAATCGACAAAGGCCCTTACCCGGGCGGAAAGATGACGGTTTTGCGGATAGGTGACGGAGAACTGCCGTGCCCGGCCGCCGTGGTCCTGCATCACCTCCACCAGCTCGCCGCGTGCCAGCGCGGGCGCAGCGATGAAATGGTAGGTCTGGAACAGTCCGCCTCCAGCCAGCCCCCAGCTGATGCAGCCCTGGGCATCGTCCAGCAGGCGCAGGCGACTATGGAACTGATAGTCCAGCGGCTGGCCATCCGGTAGCGTCAGCAGCCATGGCATGGCGCGGCCGGTGCTGGGGAGGATGAATTGCAGACAGTCATGCCCGGCCAGCTCATCCATCTGCCGCGGCACGCCGCGCCGGGCGAGATAGCCGGGTGTGGCAAAAATGCCCAGCGTGGCGTCTTCCAGCTTCTGCACCACCAGGCGGGAATCCTGCGGCGTGCCGATGCGGATGGCCAGGTCGTAACCTTCTTCCACAATGTCCGCCACCTGGTTGGATAGGCTCAGCTCCAGTTCGATCTGCGGATAGGCGCTGGTGAATGCTTCCAGCAAGGGCAGCAGGCGGTAATTGGCGTACAGGGTGCCAACGCTGATGCGCAGCAAGCCGCTGGGTACTTTCTGCTGGCCGGTAATGGCGCGTTCGGCCTCGGCAATCTGCTCCAGTGCCTGACGGCACTCCTGCCAGTACAGCTCGCCTTCGTGGGTCAGCCGCATGGTGCGCGTGGTGCGTGCAAACAGGCGCACCCCCAGCCGTTCTTCCAGCCGTTTGATGGCGCGGCTGACCGAAGCCGGTGTCAGCCCCAGCGCTTCTGCGGCAGCGGAAAAGCTGCGCAGCTCCGCCGCTTTGCAAAACAGGGCGATGGTGCTGATCTGGGTGGCATCGAATACTGGCATTTTTGTTCTCTGGTGTAACAAATAATGTGATTTTAGCGCCATTTATTCATTGATGTGGGGTGCGTACAGTAGCAGCAGACTTTCTTACTGTTAACTGCCGCAAGGAAAACATCATGAGTGACATTATCTGGCCCGCTGGCTATGTGCCTGGTTTTACCGACAATTACTGCTCCAATGAAGTGATTGTCACCGGCGTGAGCATCGACCGGTTGTGGACCCTGCTCAACACCCCGCAGCTGTGGCCCAGCTACTATGCCAATTCGGCCAATACCCGTTTTTACGATGGCAAGGGGCCAGAGCTGGCCATGGGCGACCGTTTTTACTTTGAAACCTTCGGCTTTCCGGTGGAGGCGCAAGTGGTGGAGCATGTCGCTCCCGTTCCGGGGCAAGCGGCGCGCATTGCCTGGCATGGCTGGGCCGGCAGCACGGCGGAAGACAGGCTGGACGTGCATCACGCCTGGCTGATTGAAGAACTGTCGGCCGGGCGGGTGCGCATCCTGACCCAGGAAACCCAACTGGGCAAACCGGCGCAGGCATTGGCACAAACCAAGCCCAATCCCATGATCAACGGCCATCAGGACTGGCTGGACGGCATGGTGGCGGCCGCGCGGCAGGGATAAAACAGCGCATGGAGGCCACTGCCATGGCCTGTGGCCTCCATCGCCCTTGCCGAGCCAGCCCCCTGTAGACCATCCGGCGCCAGTTGCAGGCCATGCTTGTTCAGGTGGGCTGGAACTGTTTGCGGTAGGCTGCCGGCGTGCAATGCAGTTCGCGCTGGAACAGCCGGCGAAAGCTCGCGCTATCGCTATAGCCCAGCTGCTGGATGATCTGCTCCAGCGGCAAGTTGCTGCCTTCCAGCCAGCGCCGGGCGGCATGCAGTCGCAACTGCTGCAAATAGCGCAGCGGTGATACGCCCAGTACCTGGTTGAAGCGCCGGATCACGGTACGGCTACTGCTGCGGGCGTGCGCGGCCAGCGTTGCGAGATCAAAGGGGGCGGCCATATTGTCCTGCAACCAGTACTGACAACGCAGCACCAGCGCATCATCATGCCCGGCAAAACTCTGCATCGTCATATAGGGTGCCTGGCTGCCATGCTGTGGTCCGGTCAGCAGCAGGCGCGAGCAGGCCAGCGCGTATTCCTGCCCACCGTATTGCCGGACCAGATGCAAGGCCAACTCTATATAAGAGGTGCTTGCGCCGCCGCACAGCAGGCCGGGGCTTGTCGTCATGGTGGCATAGGGCTGTAGCCCTACCCGTGGATAGCGGTTGCGAAACCAGGTGGTGAGCCACCAACTGATCGTAGCTGGACGTTCATTCAACACTCCGCTTTCCGCCAGCAGCGGGATGCCGGTACAGAATGAAAGCAGCTGTTTGCCTGCCGCATGCCATGCGGACAGTTGCTGCTGCAGCACGGTTTCGCTGGCGAGCCGCGCCTGGAACTGCTTGAGCGAGCTATAGGCAAGCGGTGGCACGATGATGGTGTCCGCGCAGCCTGCCAGCTGCCAGTCGCCCTGCGCATGCAGCAGGATGCCCGATGCACTCTGTACCGGCTCGCTTGCCTGGCTGCACAGGGTCCAGCCAAATAGCGCTGCCTGCCCCTTGCGCTCGGCCAGTTGATTGGCAAACAGCAGGATGTCGATGAAGCCGGTGACGCTGCCGGCATAGCAGTGTGGGGAAAGCAGAACGCTGATCTGGTGCATGGGCTGGCGATAATGACCTGAATATTGTCGATATTGCCACTGTGCCGGCGGATTGGCCATGGCTACACTGCATGGCAAACGGGCTTGGCCCCGGCCACACAGAGAAACAGCATGCATATCGATGAAATGATTCCCACCCTGCTGAGTGCTGATGCCACTGCGGCACGCTTTGCCTGCCAAGCCAGTGATGACTGGGCGCAGGGCCGTACCTTGTTTGGTGGTGTGCAAGCCATGCTGGCCGTGCGTGCCATGCGTCAATGGCTGCCGACACTGCCGCCTTTGTGGTCGCTGCACAGTACTTTTGTGGCACCCATTGCGCCGGGTCACATGCTGATCGAAGTGAGCTTGCTGCGGCAGGGTAAAACCGCAGTGCAGCTGAGTGCGCGCCTGCTGGATGGGGAACAGACCGCTGCCATCTTTGTTGCGGCCTTTGGCCAGGCGCGTGATTCGGCAGTGCAGCTGAGTCCACCTGCACGCCCTGTCGGCGTGGCGGCTGAACCCGCCGGCGAACTCCCCTATATGCCGGGCATCACCCCGGCATTTACCCAGCACTATGGCTACCGCTGGCTGGCCGGCGCCCTGCCGTTCAGTGGCGGCAAGGCGCCTTTCAACCGCATCCGGCTCCGTCAGCGCGATGCGGGTGTGCTGGACGAAGCCCATATCGTGGCCATGGCCGATGCCATTCCTCCGGTGGCCTTGTCGCTGCTGCCAGGGCCGACTCCCGCCAGCACCCTGAGCTGGTCGCTGGAGTTTGTCCGCCATCAGCCTCCTCTTGATGCGGAGGATTGGTGGCATATGGATGCCACCCTGCTGGCGGCGCGTGATGGCTATTGCAACCAGGATGCCCATCTATACGGGCCGGATGGCGAGTTGGTCGTCTTGTCGCGGCAGGTGGTGACGGTGTTCGGCTGAGTCAGGTCGCTGATTGTTGAGGGGTCCCAGCCTTGTTGCCTGGGGGCGCGGCAAGGCATTGCCAGCAGCTTGCGCCACTGTTTTTTGCCGGCATCCTGATCATGGCAACGCTCCGGCTTGAGCTGGACGCTGCTCTTCAGGGGAGGCGTCCAGTCATGCCGGGGAGATGCAGGTTACCAGGTGGCTAGGCGGCACGGTCGTGCCACAGCGCTGCCCCGCGCGCTGTAGCGATATCTGGCAGAGGACTGCATGGCAGCAGGTCGTTGGCGCATATCTTGCGTAACTCCTCCAGCAAGGCCTGCATGGCGGGAGGCGGATGGCAGCCGGAACGCTGGATGATGCCTATGCTCCGTTCGGCCTCTCCCAGCTCGACATTCAGTTCGACAATATCTCCTTTTTCCATTTCATAACGTAATTGATGCGGCGAGCAGGCTGTCAGCAGATCGCTATGAATCAGCAGATTGCGCACGACAGCCAGATCGCCGCTTTCAACCGAAGGCTGCGGGGCGCTGAGTCCGTGGCGGGTGAACGACCTGACCAGGGCGCGCCGTGCGGGAGAGTCCTGTCTGGGCAGGATCCAGCTGGCCTGTTGCAGGAGGGCGAGCGGGATGCGGCCCGGCGTGCGGGTCAGCGGGTGATTGGCGCGGCAGAAGATGCGTACCTGATCGACAAACAAGGGTTCGCTGATCAACTGGCGGTTTTCCTCCTGCGGTCGCAGTGCGCCAAAGATGAAATCGATGTCGCCACAGCCCAGGTCGCGTGCCAGCTCTTCGTAAGCGCTTTCCCGCGTCTTGATTTGTATCCGGGGGTATTTTTGCAAAAGATGCACGATCGCCAGCGGCAGCAAGCGTGTCCGGCCCAATGGCAAGGCCCCCACCGTGATGCTGCCCTCGACGCTGCCCTGCAGCGCCATCAGCTCTGCCTGCATGTGGCGCACTTCGGCAAACACACGTTTTGCGTGCAGCAGCAATGGTTCGGCAGCTTCGCTGACCAACAGTCCCTGCGCAGTGCGCTGGAATAGCGGCTGGCCCACCGATTCTTCCAGTCGCGCCAGCGACATGCTGACGCCGGACTTGCTCATGCCCAGCTGATGGCCGCAGGCCGCAAGCTGGCCATGGTTGGCCAGACTGACAAAAACGCGCAATTTGCTACCGGATAGCAGCAATTGGGTCAGGACATCCGGATCTTTCCTGATGTTCTGACCGGTACACAAGGTGGCAGCCGCCTGGCGGATTTCCGCCTGAATGCGCCGCGCCCGTAAATGCACGGCTTCGCCATAGGCATTGAGCAACATGCCGCGCGGGCGGCGTTCGAATAGCTCCACACCCAGCAGTTCTTCCAGCTGGGTCAGCGCACGGGTGATGGCCGAAGCGGCCTTGAATATCTGTTCGGACGAACGGGTGACGCTGCCGGTGTGGGCCACCGACAGAAACACGCGCAGATAGCGCAGCACATCATCCCGGTCCGCACAGGCGGCAGGGTGGGGCATGAGTCTCTCCTCCAATGATGCAATGGCCGTGACCGCCGGGCGTTGGCTTGGCGCACCCGTGACAGACCGGCATGTTTTTTTGCTTTGCCGCACATTCTGCGGCTAAGGTGCTATTCATTGCAGATGTCAAAACCGTGTCAGTGATCAGCTTTCCTGATCGCTGGAATGGCAAGTCGGCAGCACCTGCCGCAGGAGGACGGAATGAAACTGGCAACACTGGCCGCGCTGATTGCCGCGGTGGAAGAGGGCAGCCTGCGGGCGGCGGCGCGCCGTGTCGGCTGTTCGCAACCGGCGCTGACCCGGATGATTCGCGAGCTGGAACTGGAACTGGCCGCCCCCTTGCTGCTGCGTTCCTCGCGCGGGGTATTGCCCACCGCGCAAGGGCGGGTGTTGTATGAGCGGGCGGTGCGGGCCCGCCACGAGCTGGAAGCCGCTGCCGATGAAATCAGCCAGATTGGTGGCCATATGGTGGGCAAGCTGCATATCGGCGCGGTACCGCTGGCGGTGATGCTGCTGATTCCGGAAGCCATGCGCACCTTTGTGCGGGAGTTTCCGCACATCCAGCTGCGCATCAGCGAGGAGCTGTATGTGGCGCAATTGCAAAAGCTGCGTACCGGCGAGGTGGACATCACCGTCGGCGGCATTCCGGACGACCTGGCCGCCGGGGAGTTTTATGTCGAACCCTTGCTGCACACCGAGATGATTCCGGCCGCACGCCAGGGCAGCCGCTGGCTGGAAGCCCGCTGCTTGCAGGATTTGCAACACGCACCCTGGGTGTATACCGGTACCGCCCATCGCGCCGGTTACGCCCGTGCGCTATTCGAGCGCAATGGTCTGGAAGCGCCACAACAAGGCGCGCTGGTCAATTCCACGCTGGCCTTGTTGTCGCTGGTGTCCACTGGCGACTACGTGGCTCTGTTGCCACGGCAGATTGCCCGCCAGTCCTGGCTGGCCAGCTATGTCTCGCCCATTGATCTGCGCGAGCCTGGCCTGCCGCTGCAAGTGGGGGCCATCGTGCGCCAGGAGCTGGCGCTGGCGCCGGTGGTGCGCCATCTGCTCACCCATTTGCACCGTGCTGCCCACCACATCAACCGCGGTGATACCTTGCTTTCCTGATTCCCTGTGCCCGCGCCTGCGCCGGACAGACCCTGAGCTGTCATGCTCACAAAATGAGAATGCACGGTCACGAAGGGGCAAAGTTGCCGACGATTCCTCCGCATATAGTGTTGTCACAACACGATGACCATCACGGTCCAGGCGGAGGAGAAACATGGAAACAAAGTCCCGATACAGTGGTTTGCAGGCACTGCCCTGCGTGTGGATGCGTGGTGGCACCTCCAAGGCGGCCTTCTTTCACGCCGCCGACCTGCCCACCGACCCCGCCGCACGCGACCGCCTGTTGCTGGCGGCCCTGGATGGTGCGGATGCCCGTCAGATCGACGGCATTGGCGGCGGACATCCGCTGACCACCAAAATCGCCATCATCTCCCGCTCCAGCCGTGACGATGCCGATATCGACTATCTGTTCGGCCAATTGGTCATTGCTGCCCAGCGCATCGACTACGCCCCCACCTGCGGCAACATCCTGGCCGCGGTGGCCCCGTTTGCACTGGAAGAGGGCCTGCTGCCCTGTACCGACGGTGAAACCCGCGTGCGCATTCACATGGTGAACACCAAATCCCTGTGCGAAGCCGTGCTGCCCACACCGGGCGGCAAGGTGAGCTACCAGGGAACTACCCGCATCAGCGGCGTTCCCGGCAGCGCAGCCGCCATCGAGCTGCGCTTTGCCGATGTGGCCGGTTCCTCCTGCGGCGCGCTCTATCCCACCGGCCAGGCGCAGGACGTGGTGGGCGGCGTGGCGGTCAGCTGCATCGACAACGGTATGCCGGTGGTGCTGCTGCGTGCTGCCGACCTGGGTATCACCGGTTACGAAAGCCCGGCCGAGCTGGACGCCAACGACAGCTTCAAGCGCGAGCTGGAAGCCATCCGTCTGGCCATTGGTCCGCGCATGGGCCTGGGCGATGTCAGCGAGCGGGTGGTGCCCAAGATGACGCTGATTGCCGCGCCGATTAATGGCGGGGCCATTCATACCCGTACCTTCATTCCGAAAAAATGCCATGACGCCATCGGCGTGCTGGGTGCCGCCTCCGTGGCTACCGCCTGTGCCGACCCGGCCACCGTTGCCGGTGCTCTGGCTGTCGTGGATGGCGCCACAGCGGCCATTTCGGTGGAGCACCCGACTGGTGAATTCACCATCCGCCTGACACCGCAAGCGGATGCCGCGCCGGCGGTGGCGCTGATCCGCACTGCCCGGCCCTTGTTCCGCGGCCAGGTGCTGCTGCCTTACCCGGCCTGAGTGCCGTTTGCACCAATAGATAAAAAACCACAGGACGCGGCCCGATCCGCGCCCAACGCTCGCTGTACTACAACAATGCAATAACGCAACAAGAGGAGAGATTCATGAATCAGGCAGAAGTACTGGATGTGCGCGCGTTTATCAACGCGCGCAAGATGTCAGCCTTTCAATGGGGGCTGGTGGTGTTGTGCTTTTTGATTGTGGCCGTGGATGGCATGGATGTGGCCATCATGGGCTTTGTCGCCCCCAGCATTCTGGGTGAGTGGCATATCTCGCGTCCGGCCTTTGGTGTGGTGATGGGTGCTGCGCCCATCGGCCTGGCGGTGGGGGCCTTGCTGGCCGGTTCTTCCGCGGACTGGTTCGGCCGGCGCAAGGTCTTGCTGGCTTCGGTACTGGGTTTTGGCCTGGCCACCCTGGCCACCGCGCATGCCAGCTCGCCGCAGTCCATGGCGACACTGCGTTTCATCACTGGCCTGGCGCTGGGTGCGGCCATGCCCAATACCACCACGCTGATCTCGGAATACATTCCGGAACGCATCCGCTCCTCGGTGATTGCCACCATGTTTACCGGTTTCAACCTGGGTTCGGCGGCCATCGGCTTTGCTGCCGCCTGGCTGACACCGCGCTATGGCTGGCAGGCGGTGCTGACCTTTGGCGGCCTGATGCCGCTGATTCTGCTGCCCTTCATGTTTTTCCTGCTGCCGGAATCTGCCCGCTATCTGGTGGGCAAGGGGGCCCCGGCCGAGCGCGTGCGTCCGCTGCTCTCCCGTGTGTGTCAGGTGAGTCTGGACAGCTACAAGGTATTCGTGTCGCAAGAAGCAGCGGTCAGCGCCAAACAGCCGCTGGGTGTGTTGTTCTCGCAAGGCTATGCGCTGAAAACCTTCAGCCTGTGGCTGACTTACTTCATGGGCCTCTTGGTGATCTACCTCACCACCAGCTGGCTGCCCACCATGATGAAAGACGCGGGTATCTCGATTGACCGTGCCTCCACCCTGACCGCCATGTTCCAGCTGGGTGGCACCGTGGGGGCCATCGCGGTGGGCTTTGCCATGGACCGCATCAAGCCCAGCCGCGTGATCAGCGCCTCCTACCTGCTGGGTGGCGTGGCGCTGGTGGTGCTGGGCAGCAGCGGGCTGAATTCGGCCTGGATCGTGCTGGCCATCCTCGCCACCGGCTTCTGCCTGAGTGGCGCACAAACCGGGCTGAACGCCTATGCGCCGGGCTGCTATCCCACCATGGCGCGCGCTACCGGCGTGAGCTGGATGCTGGGGGTGGGCCGTCTGGGCAGCATCCTGGGTTCGTCCATTGGCGGCGTGCTGCTTAGCCTGGGCTGGGGCTTCGAAGCCATTTTCCTGATGCTGGCGGTGCCGGCGGTGATTGCCGCTGCGTCCATTCTGGGGGGCAGCCTGCAAGCCCGCACGCAAGCCTGATTTCCGATTTTTCATAGCATGCAAGCGGCGCTACAGCGGGTAGCGCCGGTATCTGACATACGCAAGAAGGCAGACCTGATATGGCAACCATCATTGGCGGCATCGCCTGTTCCCATACTCCCACCATCGGTTTCGCGGTGGATCGCAACAAGCAGGACGACCCGGTATGGGCACCCATCTTCGAGGCTTTTGCACCAGTCAAAGCCTGGCTGGCGGAGAAAAAGCCGGATGTGCTGTTCATGATTTACAACGACCATGTCACGTCTTTCTTCTTCGACCACTATTCCGCCTTCACCCTGGGCATTGATCAGCGTTACGAAGTGGCGGACGAGGGCGGTGGCGCACGCAATCTGCCGCCGGTTGCCGGCCATGCCGCGCTGTCGCGCCATATTGGCCACAGCCTGATGGCGGCCGAGTTTGACATGTCCTTCTTCCAGGACAAGAAGCTGGATCACGGCTGCCTGTCGCCGCTGTCCATGCTCAACAACGGCAATAGCGACTGGGACCTACCCATCGTGCCGCTGGCCGTGGGGGTGTTGCAGTTCCCGGTGCCGTCCGCCGCGCGCTGTTACAAGCTGGGCAAGGCTTTGCGCGATGCCATCGAAAGCTATCCGGAAGACCTGAAAGTAGCCATCGTCGCCACCGGCGGCCTGTCGCACCAGGTGCATGGCGCGCGCTGCGGCTTCAATAATCCGGAATGGGATTTGCAGTTCCTGGAGCTGTTCGAAAAAGACCCGCAGGCACTCACCCGGCTGACACTGGCCGATTACGCCGAGCTGGGCGGCATGGAAGGGGCGGAAGTCATCATGTGGCTGATCATGCGCGGTGCGCTGTCCTCACAGGTAAAGAAAATCCACCAGACTTACTACCTGCCGTCCATGACCGGCATTGCCACCGCCATTTACGAAAACGCCAGCCTGCCGCTGCCCAAGCCGCGCACGGCCGACCTGCGTCACGCCATGGAGCGGGAACTGGCCGGGGCGGAGAAGCTTAGCGGCACCCACCCGTTTACCTTGGCAGCCAGCCTGCGCACCTACAGGCTGAACAAGTTCCTGCGCGACATGATTGATCCGGCGCATCGCGAGCTGTTCCTGAACGACCCGCAGACAGCCTATGCCAAGGCCGGGCTGACAGCTGAAGAGGCCGACATGCTGCAGCGGCGCGACTGGGATGCGCTGATCCGCTACGGCGTGATTTTCTTTGGCCTGGAAAAACTGGGTGCGGTGGTTGGCGTGTCCAATCTGCACATTTACGCCGCCATGCGTGGCCAGACGCTGGAGCAGTTCCAGGCCACCCGCAATGCGCCGGGCGCGCTGTATTCGGTTACCGGCAAGGACGCTGGCGCACTGGCCTGGGACCAGAACAAACAGGGCTGAGCATTGCATAGCCGCTGTCCGCTGGGCGGCGGCAAGACAACAAGGAATCACACCATGATCATCGACATCCACGGTCACTACACCACCGCCCCCAAGGCACTTGAAGACTGGCGCAAACGCCAGATCGACAACCTCGCCACCCCGGAACTGGGCCCCAAGCCGTCCGAGCTGAACATCTCCGACGACGAGCTGCGCGACACCATCGAAAGTAACCAGCTGCGCCTGATGAAACAGCGCGGCTCCGACCTCACCATCTTCAGCCCGCGCGCCAGCTTCATGGCCCACCATATCGGCGACTTCAACACCTCCTCCACCTGGGCGGCCATCTGTAATGAGCTGTGCTATCGCGTCAGCCAGCTGTTCCCCGACAACT